>JAHCKB010000058.1 GCA_026125985.1 Bradyrhizobium sp. | reverse complement strand
AGCCCGAGCACCGCGCCGATGACGTGATGCGCCAGCAGGCGCTCGCCCGGCAGGAACGAGGAGAACAGCACGATCAGCAGCGGCCAGAGATAATTGAGCAGCCCCGCTTCGGCAGGCGGCGCGAAGCGCAAGGCGAGGAAATACAGCGCATGATAGCCGAACAGTCCGCCAACACCGACAAGCCAGGCCGCGAGCGGCTGTTTCAATGCGCCGAATGCGCGGGGACGGAACAGAAAGCTCGCGAACGCGACCAATGCGCCGATGGCAAAGGTCAGGGCGGCAAGCTGAAAGGCCGGGATCTTGCCGGTCGCGACCGTCAGCACCGCAAGCAGCGACCACATCAGGATCGCCGTCAATCCGATGAACGTAGCTGTACGCGGGGACATCAGCCAAGCGTCATTGCGAGCGGAGCGAAGCAATCCATGCTTCCACTCGTGGAGAGATGGATTGCCTCGTCGCTAGCGCTCCTCGCAATGACAACGCATCACACCATGTACTGGCCGCCATTGATGGTGAGCGTGGAGCCGGTGATGGCCCCGGCCTCGTCGGCCGCCAGGAAAACCACCGCGCGCGCGATCTCCTCGGGCTCGCCCAGCCGGCCGATTGGAATCAGCGGCAGGATCGACTTCTCCAGCACCTCCTTCGGCACCGCCTGCACCATCTCGGTGTTAATGTAGCCGGGACAGATCGCATTCACGGTAATGCCGCCCTTGGCGTTCTCCAGCGCGAGCGCCTTGGTGAAGCCGATGTCGCCGGCCTTGGCCGCGGAGTAATTGACCTGGCCAAACTGGCCCTTCTGGCCGTTGATCGAGGAGATGTTGATGATGCGGCCGAACTTGCGGGCGCGCATGCCTTCGATCACCGGACGCGTCATGTTGAACAGCGATCCGAGATTGGTGTTGATGACGGCGTTCCACTGCTCCAGCGTCATCTTGTGGAAGGCGCCGTCGCGGGTAATGCCGGCATTGTTGACCAGCACGTCGATCGGACCGACCTCGGCCTCGACCTTCTTGATACCCTCGGAGCAGGCCTCGAAGGAGGAGACGTCCCACTTGTAGACGGGAATGCCTGTTTCCGACTTGAACTTGTCTGCCGCGGCATCGTTGCCGCCGTAGTTCGCGGCAACCTTGTATCCGGCCGCCTTCAGCGCCTTGCTGATCGCCGCGCCGATGCCACGCGTTCCCCCAGTGACCAATGCAACTCGTGCCATGTTATCTCCTCCCTTGGCCGCCTTCTCATAGACCGGATTTTTCTCGGTCCTTTGACGTTTCTCAAGCAGACAATTTCAAACAGGCGCTTGAGACGAAAATGCCCGGCGCGAGACCGGGCATTTCATTCTTAGCAGCCTGAGCCGAGTTTGACAGATGATGTTTTCATCACGCAACGCACAAAGCTGAACTACGATTAATCACGCGCGATGCACATGGCGATGCCCATGCCGCCGCCGATGCACAGCGTGGCCAACCCCTTCTTGGAGTCGCGCTTCTGCATCTCGTGCAGCAGCGTCACCAGCACGCGGGCGCCGGATGCGCCGATCGGATGCCCGATCGCAATCGCGCCGCCATTGACGTTCACCTTGGAAGTGTCCCAGCCCAGATCCTTGTTGACGGCGCAGGCCTGCGCCGCAAAGGCCTCGTTGGCCTCGACCAGGTCGAGATCACCGGTGTTCCAACCGGCCTTCTTCAGCGCCGCGCGCGACGCCGGGATCGGACCCGAACCCATGATCTTGGGATCGACGCCGGCCTGCGCCCAGGAGACGATTCGGGCGATCGGCTTCTTGCCTTCGGCGGCGGCCTGCTTGGCGCTCATCAGCACCACGGCGGCGGCGCCGTCATTGATGCCGGAGGCGGAGCCGGCGGTGACCGTGCCGTCTTTCTCGAAGGCGGGCTTCAGCTTGGCCATGGCATCCAACGTCGCGCCGTGACGCGGATACTCGTCGGTGTCGACGACGATATCGCCCTTGCGGGTCTTGATGGTGACCGGCACGATCTCGTCCTTGAACCGGCCCGCCTTCTGGGCGGCCTCGGCCTTCTGCTGCGACTTGACCGCAAACTCGTCCTGCTGGGCGCGGGTGATCTGCCACTGCCGGGCGACGTTCTCGGCAGTATTGCCCATGTGGTAGCCGTTGAAGGCATCCCACAGACCGTCCTTGATCATGGTGTCGACGAATTCGAGCGCGCCCATCTTGACGCCACCGCGCAGATACTGGGCGTGCGGGGCCATGCTCATGGATTCCTGGCCGCCGGCAACGACGATGTCGGAGTCGCCGTTGAGGATGGCCTGGTAGCCGAGCGCAACCGAGCGGAGGCCCGAGCCGCAAAGCTGATTGACGCCCCAAGCGGGGCTTTCCACGGGGATGCCGGCCGAGATCGACGCCTGCCGCGCCGGGTTCTGGCCCTGGGCCGCGGTCAGGATCTGACCCATGATGACTTCGGAGACCCGTCCAGGCTCGATGCCGCCGCGCTCGAGCGCGGCCTTGATGGCGATGGCGCCGAGGTCGTGGGCCGGGGTGGTCGCGAATGCGCCGTTGAAGCTGCCAACCGGGGTGCGGGCGGCGCTGACGATGACGACATCGTCTGACATGGAGATCTCCTGTTTGGGTTTTCTTGGGTTGGTTTCTCGACGGCGGGCGGGCCGGAACGGCGGGCCAGTCTTATTTTCCTATCCTGTTAACGTCGTTGAGGCATGTCAATCGGCCATGCAGCGAAAACCTGCCGCGCCGCATTCAAATTGGCGCGCTTGGCAGTTTCCTGAGCAGTCCCTATGCTTTGGAATTAACCGTGCCGCACAAAACGGTAGCCGAAGCTCTTTGAAAATGCTTACCTTTGCTGCGATGCGTGCATTTGGCCCTGCGGCAGCGCCGCCGGGTTCCCCGCTCCTGCTGGTTTCGTGTGAGCACATGGCAAAATCTGAAACACCCACCACGATCAAGAAGTACGCCAACCGGCGGCTCTATAATACCGGTACGAGCACCTATGTGACGCTCGAGGACCTTGCGGCGATGGTGAAACAGGGCGAGGACTTCCTCGTCTATGACGCCAAGACCGGCGAAGACATCACGCGATCGGTGCTGGCGCAGATCATCTTCGAGCAGGAGAACAAGGCGGGGCAGAACCTGCTGCCGACCACTTTCCTGCGGCAACTGATCCGCTTCTACGGCGACAGCATGCAGATGGTGGTGCCGAAATATCTCGAGCAATCGATCGCGACGCTGACGCAGGAGCAGGAAAAATTCCGCAAGCAGCTCACGGGCGCCCTCTCCGGCACGCCGTTCGCGCCGCTCGAGGAGCAGGTCCGCCGCAACATGGAGCTGTTCCAGCAGACCTTCTCCAAGTTCATGCCGTTTGCACCGCGCATGGGATCGGGCGAGGCGGAGAAGGCGCCGGAGCCCGCGCCGGAGGAAACCGGCAACATCGACGACCTGCGCCGCCAGATGAAGGACATGCAAGACCGCCTCGAGGCGATGTCGAAAGAGACGAAGAAGGAAGAGTAGGCTCTTCCGCACAGCCCGCTTGAAATGACGTGGCCGGGCTCCGCCCGGCCATTTGCTTTCCTGGGATGCTGACGCGATCGCCGTCAAAGGCTGGCGCAGGACATCCACCCCTCACAAATCGGCGTTGCCGTCAGCCTGCGACGGTAACAGAGGCGTCCTGCGTCACTGGCCATGATCGCTCGGGTGTGGCCAGACCAATCAGACGGCCCTGGATGTAATCGCAGCCCCATTCGCGCAACATCACCGCGGCCTCTTCGTCCTGCACCCATTCGGCCACCGTCCTGATGTTGAGGCGGCGGGCGAGGTCGATCAGGGTTTGCACGAAAGCGCGATCATCGGCGGAGCGCGCGATGTTCTGCACGAAGGCGCCGTCGATCTTGACGATATCCACGCCGAGCTTGCGCAGGTTCCGGAACGAGGTGTAGCCGGCGCCAAAATCGTCGATCGCGATCCGGCTGCCGAAGTTCTTCAGGCGCGTCACGAAACCCCTGACATCATCGATGTCCTGGATCGCCACCGTCTCGGTGATCTCGACAATCAGCCGCTCGGCGACGCCGGGATGGGCGCGCATCAGGGATTCGATGGTCGCCGACCAGTCCGGATCCATGGTGGTTTCCGGCGAGATGTTGAGGCTGAGCTGCACGTCGGGCGATGCGATCAGTTCGGAAACCACGAGTTCGAGGATGCGATGATCGACCAGCCGGATCAGGCCGAGCCGCTCCGCCACCGGCACGATGTCTGGGGCGAGCAGCACCTGGCCGTCGCCCTGCTCCATCCGCACCAGGCATTCGTAGAAGGCGGGCTCGCGGGAACGGGCGGCAACAACGGGCTCGAAGGCGACGACGATGCGGCGATCGTTGAGCGCGGTGACGATCTCGTCGGTGACGCGAATATTGACCTTGCGCTGCGCATCGCGTTCGACATTGGGCCGCCAGAGCGAGAACGAGCCCGCGCGGCGCCGCTTGGCTGCATCCAGCGTTTCCTGGGCGCGGTTGATCGCTTCATCGGCATTGCGGGCATAGCGCGGCAGGCTGATGGCTCCGATGGAGACCGTCACCGAGACCGGGCCGGAACGGGTCGGCACCACCTCATCGCGGATGCCGGCGAGGAAGCGCTCTGCAGCCGCATTGGTGTCGTCGACGGTGCAATTCTTCAGGATCAGGCCGAACTTGTTGCCGGAAAAGCGGCCGAGCACGTCGCCGGCCCGCAGCCGCGCACGGATGCGCGTGGCGACTTCCGCAATCACGGCGTCGGCAACATCGAAGCCGAAGGCGTCGTTGACCCTTGCCAGATGATCGATGCCGATCAGCATGAAGGCGCAGGTCGAGCGAAAGCGCGTGTTCTCCTCGATCGCTTCGGCAAGAGCTGCGATCAGATGGGTGCGGTTGAGTTCGCCGGTCAGCGGATCGTGCCGTGACAGTTTCAGGAGCTGCTCGTCGCGGGCACGGCGCTCATTGTTGATGCGCACCACGCCCTGCGCGCGCCAGGGCCGGCCGTCCGAGCCGGAGAACCAGACGCCGGTTTCCTCGATCCAGATCACCGGCTCCGTTGTCGTGGCGCGCACGCCATATTCGATGCGGTACGGCACGCCTTCGGCGGCACGCGTCGGCGGCGCATGGGTCAGCGCGTCGTGGCGAATGGAACGGGCGGGCTCGATCAGCTTGGCGAATTCGGTGGCGGTCGCAAGCGCTTGCGCCGGAATGTCGGCAAACACGGAAGCAGCGTTTTCGCTCCAGGTGAGACGGTCGCTGCCGATATCCCAGACAAAGCTGGCCTGTCCGAGCGAGGCAAGGATGTCGGCGGCTTGCGGGACGGAAGGCATCAGGTCGCCTCGTTTCGGGACAGCGCGCCCTGGGGTGATTCTTCACCCAAGGATAGGCCCTTTCCGGCCCAACCCTAGGTAAAGTTGATTAACAGTTCACAAACCATGTCTCGCGGCCCGCAGGAACCGGGGGCCGAGCCGAACGCATCTAACGGCACGTCTCTTGCGAGGTATTGCGCAGAACGCGCCAGACGTCCCGAAACGTGACAGGTTGACGATGACAGAGCACCCGAAGGCGACAATCATCGATGCGGAATTCTCGGATGTCCCGGCCGCCTCGGTCGAGCTCGTGCCGCTCTCGGCCCGCCTCGACGTTCGGCCGAAAATGCCGCTGAACCGGCCTGATGCGAGCTTTGTGGCCCAGTTGATTGCGACCGCCGACCAGGCTCCCCAGACCCGCAACCTGCGGCGTGGCTCCAGCGCCGACGCACAGGCCGCCTACGGCCCGCATGTCAGCGAGCGCCGCAGCGTGACGCGGCGGACCAAACAGATCATCTAGCAGAAATCAGCGCGACGGCGTGTCCGGAGAATGCGTGCCGCTGCCCGGCTGAATGCCCGGCGAGGGGACGCCCGGCTGCGCGAACGAGGGTTCCGGGCGGTCGAGCAACACGGATTCGGCGACGGATGCCGCCGACGGTGGCGGCGCGGGCGAAGGGACCTCGGGGGCCGGAGCCGGTGCGCGCGGCGGCTCGACGACATCGGGCTCGGCTTGCGGCTCCGCCTGGCGCGTAGCCCTCCGCGGAGCCGGGGCGGGCTCGGCCGCCACCCAATAGCGCCGCCGGCGCAGGGTGACGCCGGCGAGGAAATCGACCAGCGCAAACAGCGTCAGCAGGAAAAAGATGGAAGTGCCGAATTTCGGCAGGAGCAGGAATTCCGCTGCGGCCGCGCCGAACACGATCAGCGACAGCAGATGGTCCATGAGATATTTCGCCCATGGCCGCGCGCCCTTGACGATCTCGAGCAGCAGCATGATCGCGGCAAGGGCGAGCAGCATGTCGCCGAGCGAGATCGACCATTCCGCGCCCGACATCAGCGGCAGCCTGAGCAAGGGGTCGCTGAGCGACACGTCGCGCATCAGGAGCACGACGATGTTGTAGACCGCGAGCGGAATCAGAAGCAGCGGAAAGCCGACCATGGCCGGGCGCCTTTTGCGAAGAGGAGAAACACGCATTCGCGAGAGCGGATCCATCCGCTCCCGGCAACGGTCTTAACTCACTCGTGGGCCGAATTCAGGCAGGGCCGCTAGCCTACCCACCGCTTTCGTCGGGCGGCTGCCGCAAGGTGCTTGTCGCGCGCGCCCCGCGCTTCCCGCCTCGGGCTTATCCCTCGGGCCTGCCCTCAGGCTTCCTTCTTGGGCTTTAGCACCTGCCGGCCCTTGTACATGCCGGTCTTGAGGTCGAGGTGATGCGGACGGCGCAATTCACCCGAGTCCTTGTCCTCGACATAGGTCGGCTTCTTCAGCGCGTCGGCCGAGCGGCGCATGCCACGGCGTGACGGCGAGGTTTTTCTGCGGGGAACAGCCATTTCGGTATCCTCTAGGGGTATCGCGGAGGCACCGTCCAAATAAGACGGCCCGCAGCTCTCAAAGCGCGGGCTCAAGATGCCGACAAGGCCGCGCTTATAGAGGAAGGCCTTTCGTAAATCCAGAGCCGAAGAGGGCAAAAATGGCCCGAAATCGGCTCATAGGCCCCGATTCCCGCCCCAACAGCGCTTCAGCGCGGAGGCCTGGGCCCGGGCCATGTAGGTGACCGCCAAACGCCTTACGCCGGGGCGGGGATTGCGGGCGCTGCGCCTGACCGGGTTGGGCAGGATGGCGGCGAGCAGCGCGGCTTCGCGGGGCGACAGTTCCGAAGCCGGGCGGCCGAAGGCGTAGGCGGCACCTGCGCCTGCGCCGAACTGTCCGGAGGGGCCGAGCTCGGCGATGTTGAGATAGATTTCGAGGACGCGCTGCTTTCCCAGCACAAGGTCGATCCAGAGCGACAACGGCAGTTCCAGCGCCTTGCGAACCAGGCTACGGCCCGGCCACAGGAACAGGTTCTTCGCCACCTGCTGGGTGATGGTCGAGCCGCCGCGCGACACCTCGCCGTCCTCGGCATCGTCAATCACCTCGCGTAGCGCGCTCCAGTCGACGCCACGATGGCTGCAGAACCTGGCATCCTCGGAGGCGACCACCGTTCGCGGCAGATAGGGCGACATCGCGTTGAGATCGACCCATTGCCGCGTGACCGGCGCGCCCTTGAGCCAGCGCCAGGCCATCAGCGTCGAGACCGGATGGCCGACGCGATAGAACGGCGCCACCAGATAGGGTAGCAGCAACAGGAGCAGGACGGTCAGGAGCAGATAGCGGGCAATTCGCAAATGGGATGCTTCCGGTCTGGCGCAGTAGCTCGAAAAGCTCTCGGTCCATGGATGGTGACCATATCACGCGGATTTTCCAGCACTTTTAAGGCGTCCGAGGGATGTGTCCGGAATTGACGAAGTCCGCCCCATCGACGATTGTCCGCCCCCAAATTGAATTAGAGACGTTCCCGGAGCTCTCCTGAATGACGATCGCCGCCGCCGACTTTGCCAAGCGACTGGACCAGACCGCCGAGGAAACCGAGCGACTCCTGGCGCAGTTATTGTCGGATACGCTCCTGCCCGACGAGATCGCGCGGCCCAGGCGGCTGATGGACGCAATGCGCTATTCCACCCTCGGCGGCGGAAAGCGCCTGCGGCCGTTCCTGGTGGTCGAGAGCTCGGCCGTGTTCGGCGTGCCGCGCGAGGCTGCGCTGCTGGCGGGCGCCGCGCTCGAATGCATCCACTGCTATTCGCTGATCCATGACGACCTGCCGGCGATGGACAATTCCGACCTGCGCCGCGGCCGGCCCACCCTGCACAAGAAGACCGACGATGCGACCGCGATCCTCGCCGGCGACGGACTGCTGACATTCGCTTTCGACATCATCAGCCGTGACGAGATTCATCGCGATCCCACCGTGCGGCTGCTGCTCACCCGGGCCTTGGCGCGCGCCTCCGGCCTCGGCGGCATGGTCGGCGGCCAGATGCTCGACCTCGCCGGCGAGGGCCGCTTTGGCGACCGCGAACCGGTGGACGTGGCGCGGTTGCAGCAGATGAAGACCGGGGCGCTGCTGCGCTATGGCTGCATCGCCGGCGCAATCCTCGGCCAGTCCTCGAAGGAGGAGTATCAGGCGCTCGACGACTACGGCCGCGCCCTCGGCGAGGCCTTCCAGATTGCCGACGACCTGCTCGACGTCGAGGGCGACGCGGCAGCCCTGGGAAAGCAGACCGGGCAGGATGCCGCGCTCGGCAAGACCACTTTCGTCACCCAGCTCGGGATCGAAGGCGCCAAGCAGCGTGTGCGCGACCTGCTTGCGCGCGGCGATGCGGCACTGTCGATTTTCGGCAGCCGTGGCGACGTGCTGCGCGCCACCTCGCGCTTCGTCGCCGAGCGCAAGAGCTAGAGGGCCTCGATGGCGGACGGCAAGGAGTTCGAGCAACGCCTTGCCCGATTCCGAAAATTGCCGTTGCTGCTGTCTCATAAGAGATTGGCCCCGCTCACGCGGGGCCAATTCGGTTTCGTTCGGTAGCGAACCGGTCGGGGTCTACGGGCACACGCCCGACATCACGGCGCCGAAGGAACTGCAACCCTGCTGGCGTTCCTGACCGGTCAGCACCTGGCCCCTCTGCCCAATGCTCGGACTGTTGGAGCGACCGGCCGCAGCCTGCTTGGCTTGCGGCGCCTGGTAGCCCTGCGCGTTCTGCTTTGCGGCAGGCGCCTGACGTTCCGGCTTGTTGCGCTTGGCGACCGGCTGCTTCTCACGGCGCTTCACGCACTCATTGTCGTCGTTGAGGACGGTGCCGGCCGCACACACGATCTTGACGCAGGCATCGCCCTGGGCCTTGAAGCCGTGATCGCAAACCAGCGGACAAACCCGCGCCTTCTTGGTCTTGATCGTATCGAGCGCATCGGCGGAGGCGAGCTTGGTATCGAACTTGGTCTCGGCATAGCGGTTGAAGAGCGACAGCGAACGCTGCGAATTCGGACCCCAGTCGCCGTCAACTTCACCCGAGAGGCAGCCGACGCGCTGGAGTTCCGCCTGCATGGACCTCGCGACATCCGCCTGCGGGACGCCCGAGCTCAGCGAGGCCAGGTTGGGCTTGTCGGTCGAGGTGGGGGACGAGAGTGCAGCGACCTTCGTGCCCGCTTCTGCAGCCTTCTCGGCCTCCACACGCTTCTGCTCGGCCGCGGCGGCCTGGGCCTTCGCAACTTCCGTAGCTTTCTCTGCAGCCACGCGCGCCTGCTCGGCAGCCTTGGCATCGGCCTCGGCCTTGGCCTGAGTCGACTTCTGCGCGCCCTCGGCAACCAGACGTGCGCGTTCCTGCTCGGCAAGGCGGGCCTTTTCGGTGGCGGCCACGCGGGCATCTTCAGCCGCGATCTTCTCGAGCTGCAGCCTGGCAAGGCTCGCATAGAAGCCGTCAGAGTGCTGGGTGAGGAAGGCGTTCAGCGCCGCCTTGTTGCCGATCTGCAGCGCGAGCTCATAGTCTCGGCGGATGCCGGCCTGCGGATTGGCAGCAGGCGCGGCAACTTTCGGCGCAGCCACCAGCGGCACGTCATCGCCGCCCAGCGAACCATAAACGAACGGCTCCTGGCGGTTGTTGGTGGTCTTCAGAACGTCGTCGCGGACATAGCCGAAGGCGCGGCGCACATCGAGACCGGGCGTAGTGAGATGCTTGGAGAGCGCTGCCGTGAACGGGCTGTTCTTGCCGTCGCCGTCGGCCGCGGTGGACCCCGCCTTCGCCGAATAGGCAATCAGCAGGTTCGGGCTGTTCGGCTCGACCTTGGCCAGGCCCTGGCCGATCGCGCGCGACGCCACGGTGCGCTTCATGCTCTTGGTAAAGGGATTGTCGCGGCAGGCGTCGAGGATGACCAGACGCAGCTTCTTGGCGGGCTCGACGGCGAGCAGCACGCGGTCGAGCGACAGCGCCTCGTCATACACGTCGGTGTCGCGTTCGAGCTTGGCATCGACCGGGATGAGGTAATTGCCGCCCTCCACCTCGATGCCATGGCCGGCGTAATAGACGACGGCGATATCGGCGTCGCGGGCGCGGTCGGCGAAGTCACGCAGCGCGCGGCGGGTCTCCGCAGCCGGCAGGTCGCGGCGCGAATCGACCACGTCGAAGCCGGCCCCCTTCAGCGTCGCGGCGATGGTATTGCCGTCGTTCACGGGGTTGGTCAGGCGCGGGACGTTCTGATAGGCGCCGTTGCCGATCACCAGGGCCACGCGCTTCTCGGCAAGAGCCGGCCCGCCCGCCAGCAGCAGCGCTGCGGCAAGGAAGAGCGAATGGAATTTCAGTCCGAACACATTTGTCATGGCGACACCGGAAAGCTGGTAATTCATGGCACCCAGACTAGCAAAGGCCAGAACCGGGCTTTGTGAGGCCGGTCACGCCGAGCGCAGACCGCCTTTCTCATGGAATTAGTACCCCAGAACGCGCCCGGGTTCGCCCGAAAACACCTTTGCTTTACCTTTGGTTTCTCTTGAGGCCAGACCCCGTGACCTCCCCCACATATTGCGGCCAAGTTGGCCATATTCCGGGTTCCCCGCAGGGGAAGCCAGCCTTCTGATCTTCTGATTGGACCCGTCGCCCCTGTCCCGCTAACCATAGAGGTCAGGGTTCCGGATATCCGGCCCAAACTCGAGACTTTCTTGCATGGGGAGGCTTGCCGTGAGCGCCGATCGATCCACCGTCGAGGCTGTCGTGCAGCAATATTTCGACGGGCTCTATGAGGGCAATGCCGACAAGCTCGGCGACATTTTCGATTCCAGCGCCGATCTGCGCTGGCTCGAGAAGGGCGAGTTGCAGGTGCTGACCGTGCCGGACTGGCTCGACCGCGTGCGCAAGCGTCCGTCGGCGAAAGCAGAGGGCAAGCCGCGCGAGGACTTCATCGTCACCATCGACCGCTCCGACGATTCCACCGCATTCGTGAAGGTGCGCTGCCAGCTCCCGCCACGCTATTTCACCGATTATCTGGTGGCGATGAAGCTGAAGGACGGCTGGAAGATCGTGTCAAAATCGTATCGCTACGATCTGAAGGAGTGAGTTCGGGCGGTTACGCCTTCACCCGTCGCGCTTCTGCGGACAGGTCGCCCGTCCGCCCTGCGGCAGCGCGAGACGGTTTACCCGGAACAAGATTGCCGCGGATCACCCGTAGTACATTGCCGGGGCTGAGCAGGAGCGTCGGCGGCGCCTCGAGATTGGCGACGCGCAGGAACGCTATCGCGAGCTGGGCATCGTAACGTGCGGCAAGGTGCAGCTTGCCGATGTACCAGTTGACGAAGCGCACTTTGAGCGAACGGCGTCCCTGCACTTTCGGGTGGCGCAGGTCGTTGCCGACGGCGATATCCCATGGAATGTCGATGGCATCCCTTGCCGCGGCGAAGAACCGCCGCGCCAGATCGGCGTCGCCCGCTTCGAGGCATTGCTGCAGCAGCGCCGCTTCCTGCGCCGCGACCGTCATGCCCTGGCCATAGACCGGATTGAAGCTGCAAATGGCGTCGCCGACCACGAGATAACCCTTCGGAAAGTCCGTCAGATTTTCGTAACGCCGCCGCAGATTGGCGGGATAGCGATAGGTGATGAAATCGGTCAACGGCTCGGCATGCGCGACGATGTCATAGATTTCCGACGTCGGCAGCGATCCCGCAAAGGCCGCAAACAGCAACTCTTCATCGGGCGCGTGATCGCCGAAGAACCCTCCGATCGAAACGATCCAGCGATCCTCGGCTTGATACGCCATTGCACCGTTGCGCCAGTTGGGGCCGCTGCCGGCAATGACCACCGCCAGCTTGCCGTCGAGGTCGCCGGGGCGGCGGCGATAGACGCGCGTGGTGTAGCCGATCCCGATCTCGATCCGCTCCTCCTCCGGCCGGGCATATCCCAGCCCCTCCAGCCAGGCAGGACTCGATGAACCGCGCCCGGAAGCGTCGACCACGAGATCGGCATCGATGATCTGCTCGATGCTGCCGATCTTGGCGCGCACGCCCTTGATCGCCTTGTTGTCCGCGCTGGCGACCAAGCCCTGCACGGTGCAGTTCTCGATCGCACGCACGTTCGGCAACGCCAGCAACCTGCGCCGCACATGCCCATCCAGCACTGGTCGCGCCGCCAGCAGCCCGATCATGTCGCTCGGCGCATTCTTGATGGTGACGCCGTGGCCGACCCAGTTGACGTCCGCGGCGATGTCGCCACGCACACCGCCGGCCGCGACGACCTCGTCGGTCCAGCCCGGAAAGAACCGCTCGATCACGCTGCGACCGCGCGACAAGAGTCCATGCGTATGACGCCCCTGCGGCACGCCCTTACGCGGAATGTCGGCGACCGGAAACGCGTCGCGATCCAGCACCGTAACGGTTTCGTAGAAGTCTGCGAGTGCCCGTGCGGCCAGCAAGCCCGCCATACTGGCCCCGATCACAACCGCACGCTCGCCGATCCGTCTCATCGTGATGCTCCCGTCGCCGCCCGCGCTTGCGGGCATGGCTGATACGGGAGCCGTCCGGATGCGGTTTGCCGGCCACCGAGACCGGAGGGTCACAAAAATGTCAGGGCTGTCTTGAAACCGGAGTCTTCACCTGCGCGGGCATTTGCAGGAGACCGAACCGCACCCACCGCGAATGCCTCGCGATGCCGCCTGGCAACATCTCACCTCTTGCGCGCCGGGCGGGCCACCGCCGGCTTGTGCGGCTGGGCGATACGATGCGCGGGCTTGGCAGTTTTCGGCCCGGGGTTCGCCACCTGCGGCGGCGCGCGCCCGCGGGTCCCGCAATACTCCGCCGCGGAAGACGACACCGCCGCAGCGACCTTGTTCTTGTGCTCGTCGGAAGCCATCACCAGTTCCTCGTCGCGATTGATGATGGAGCCGCTTTCGAGCAGCACCGCCGGCATGGTGGTGTTCTTGAGCACAATGAGCTGGTCGTAACGATAGACCCCTGCCTCGATGTCCAGCAATTCCCGCTGGAACTTGCCCATGAACCACTGGTCGTATTGCCGGGCGAACTGCATTTCTTTCGACGCCATCTGATTGCCGAGCAGCCGGGCAAACCGCAGGCTGTCGCGATAATGCGGGTTCTGTTTGGAGACGAACACCGAATAACCGCCGAACATGTCGTTGAAGGCACTTCGCTTGCCTTCGAATTCCCATTTATCGACATAGATGCCGGGCACCGAATCGTGGTGGATCGAGATGAAGAGATCGGCGCCCTTCTTGTTGGCCCTTGCGACACGCGCCTGCAGGCTTCGCCTGGCCTTGCCTTCGGATACCAGCAGCACGGTCTCGGAAAATCCGTCGGCCTTGAGCCGCTCGTCGATCCGCCTGGCGAGGTTGAGATTGTATTCGAACTCCGGGACGTTGCGGGCGCTCATCGCGCCATAGGACTCGGCGGTATGTCCGACGTCGAGGATGATGCGAAAGGTGGCGCGATCGCATTTCGCACCCGCCGAAGCCGCGGCCGGCGCGGCGGCAGCCGTATCGTTCGCGGGTGCGGCCTGAACGGCACCGATCGACAGCAGCGCCGATCCAAGCAGCAGGACAGGTAGTGCGCGGCCGCGTGGCGCCGCGTTCCGACAAGAAGTATCGCGCCTGCCCTGCGCCAAGCCCTACTCCGCCGCCGCAATCCGGGACGGGCCGACAAAGCCCGCGGGATCGCCGAATCGCTCGATCATAACCGCAGTCAGGTCCTTGGTCTTGCTGGTGACGCAGGCGCCGGAACGCACGGCATAGCGATCCTGGTGCTTGAGCTGGGCGGGCGGCGTGCCCTGCTCGAGCGCACGCGCCGCCTCCATCACGACTTTTCGGAAATGCATGATGCCGAGATCGGTGGGGCCGAGATGCTCTTTCGTGCGGTCGGCGATCGGACCCTGGCTGTCCTGCACGGCGGCATCCTGTTCGGAGACGCCCCTAATGCCGGTATAGCTCCTCGTCTTCTGCAGCTTGCGATCAATCAGGTAGTCGTTGCCCTTGTGGCGCAGCGGCACGTAGTTCTCGTCGACCTCCGCAATCACGCCGTTGCCGCGGTCATAGGCGTCACGCTCGGCTTGCGTGATCGGCCGCTCCGGATTCCAGGCGTAGGTGTAGATCCAGCAATTGGTGTCGGTGACCGGCACGAAGCTCTGGCCGAAAATGTTCTCGCCGGGCATTGCGCTCGGCGCATAGGCATGCACCGGCATCAGGAACTGCGCGATCCGCCAGTAAATGTTGTCGCCGCCGGTCAGCCTGCCGCCGGCGACGACAAGCCCTGCCTCATGCGGATTGACCTTGATCACCGGGCGCGGATCCTCGGCGATCCAGCGCATGTGGTCGGTCGATACGCGCGCCAGCGGATTGATAAAGTGCTTCTTGATGTCGAGGATCTCGTTCTCTTCCTTCTCGAAGGCGAGATGGGCGAAGGTGAAATGCGCGGTATCGATCGAGCCTTCCAGCGCCTGTACCCAGTTGCAATCCTGCCATTTCTTGGAGACATAGCGGTGCGAGGGCGGCACCAGCGCCATCTCCAATGCCGGCAACTCCGGCACCTCGCCGGCCGGGCCCATATAGGCCCAGATCATGTCGCCCCATTCACGCACCGGATAGGACTTGATGCGGATATGATCCTTGGCGTTGAGGTCGGGATAGGACGTCGGCATGTCGACGCAGCGCCCATCGGTGTCGAATTTCCAGCCGTGATAGACGCAGCGGATGCCGCATTCCTCGTTGCGGCCGAGCCAGAGATTGGCGCCGCGATGTGGGCAGTACTGGTCGACGACGCCCACCACACCGCGCGAGTCGCGGAAGGCAAGCAATTCCTCGCCGAGGATGGTGATCTTTTTCGGCTCGCCGTCGGGTTCGGGCAGTTCTTCCGAGAGCAGGACGGGCAGCCAGAACCGGCGCAACAGCTCGCCCATTCCCGTCCCCGGACCACTCTCGGTTAAGAAGCGGTTATCTTCGGCACGGAGCATGGCGGTTCCCCGGTATTTTTAACTTGCCGTAAAGCTAGACCCGCGATCGCGACAGCGTCAACGCGCGCCACAATTGTGGCGCCTGCGCCACCCCGGATCTATCGCTTAGCATTTGAATTTAAATGTAGATTTCCATTTGGTTTGACATCCTTTGGTGGCGTCGCGGCTTCCCGCGCCACCTTTTCGACGCAACTTCGATTTCGATCGTTTGCGGGTGTTGCAGATGGGTGACGGACTACAGCCCGGACCTAGTGTACACAACCGGACAAGTTTCGAGCCTTTCCGCGTTCAAGACAGGATTTCAGTCCAATGAAAAAGATCGCCCTCGCCACCGTGGCCATTTCCGCTCTGCTGACCGGCGTGGCTTCCGCCGCCGACCTCGCAGCCCGCCCCTACACCAAGGCGCCTCCGATCGTCGCTCCGGTTTTCAGCTGGACCGGCTGCTACATTGGTGTCAACGGCGGCTACGGCTGGGGAGATCAGACGACCTCTCTGAGGCCGTCGGCGGATGCCGCGTCGCAGGCATTCTGGAATCCGGCATTTGCCGCCGGGGCAGCACCATCCACCTATAACTATTCCACTGACGGTGGTCTGGCGGGCGGACAAGTGGGCTGCAATTGGCAGACTGGCCGGTTCGTTCTTGGCATCGAAGGTGACATCGATTGGGCCGACATCGGGGGCTCCCAGACGATCCTCACCAACGTGGGTGGCTTCGCTCCGGGAACATTCACCTCGTCGCAGAACCTCAGTTGGCTCGCGACGATTCGCGGCCGTGCCGGCTTCACCGCTACCGACAGTCTGCTTCTCTACGTGACCGGCGGCGTCGCCTTCGGTAATGTGAACTACGGTCTCAACTTCGCCTTCCCGGCGACTAATGATTTCCACACGATTGCAACTTCGAACACGGAAACTGGCTGGACCGTCGGTGCCGGTGCGGAGTGGGCGTTCACTCCCAATTGGACGGTGAAGGCGGAATACCTTTATGTCGACCTCGGCGACCGGACCCTGGTTTCGGTTCCCGCCGGCCGCGCGGGCAACTTGGCCACGACTCTGACGGCGAACTACGAAAACAAGTATAACATCGTTCGAGTCGGCCTGAACTACAAATTCGGCGGCCCGGTCGTCGCCAGGTATTGATCGGCTGCTACACTCGACAAACAAAAGCCCCGGCATCGTCTGGGGCTTTTTCTTTTGGCGGAATGTCGGACGGCGACCTCACACCGGCCTCTCCCCCTTCACCGTCACCCGCGTGCCCGAGCGCGTATGC
>JAHCKB010000057.1 GCA_026125985.1 Bradyrhizobium sp. | reverse complement strand
CCTCGGGGCCGCAGTCGACCGGCGTGCGCGACGCCAGCATCCTGATCTGGCCCGAATCAGCATTTCCCTTCTTCCTGACGCGCGAGGCGGACGCGATGGCGCAGATCGCCGACCTCCTGCCCAAGGGCACGGTGCTGATCACCGGCGCAGTGCGCGTACCCGCCGATGCCGCAGCAGGCAGGCCGGTCACACGGGCGTATAATTCAATCTATGTTATCGATCACGACGGCAGCGTGCTGTCGGTTTATGACAAAACGCACCTGGTCCCGTTCGGCGAATACCTGCCATTCCAAAACTGGATGGAAAGGCTCGGCTTCAGCCAACTCACCAAAGTTCAAGGCGGTTACATTGCCGGCGAGCGCCGTCGGCCACTCGACATTCCGAACGCGCCGCGCGCGCTGCCGCTGATTTGTTATGAAGCGATTTTCCCCGGAAAATTAGCTGATAACGGCGATCGCGCCGGCTGGATCGTTAACCTGACAAACGACGGCTGGTTCGGAATTTCGACCGGCCCATATCAGCATCTGCAGCAAGCGCGACTCCGCGCGATCGAGGAAGGACTGCCGGTCGTGCGGGCCGCCAATACCGGGGTCTCCGCAGTGATCGATCCAGTGGGACGAATGATCGCACGGTTGGGCCTCGGCATTGAAGGTGTATTGGATGCCAGCTTGCCTGCAGCGATTGCGCCGACCGTCTACGTTCGGCTACCGAACATTCCTGCCGCGATAATGCTGGCGTTTGCCTTGATTTTCGTCGTGTACCGACGCTTCAAGCGGCAAGGCATCTGAAGCCGCTTCCATCACGACCCACAATTTAGAATAGATCGAAGCCCCGACTGTTGACAGGACGCCATGTCAGTTCGCATTGTGCGGCCCGAATTCGACCAGTCAGTTCGGCGTTCGTAGTCTACCGATCCTCCGAGCAGAATTTGACGGTTTCGCGTCAGGAGCATCCGGTGCGTCTCCCGGCGCAAAATCCAAGGAGAGTTGGAGATGTCGATCAAGGCGCCCAATCCCGTTGACAAGTATGTCGGCAGCCGCGTCCGGATGCGCCGCATCATGCTCGGGATGAGCCAGGAGAAGCTCGGCGAGGCACTTGGCCTCACCTTCCAGCAGATCCAGAAATACGAAAAGGGCACCAACCGCGTCGGCGCCAGCCGCTTGCAGCAGATTTCCGAGGTGCTGCAGGTGCCGGTGTCGTTCCTGTTCGACGGCGGCCCCAGCGGCGTGATCGGCGAGCATTCTGCGGAAAGCGCCTCTCCCGCCTACATCGCCGATTTTCTGGCGACCTCCGAGGGACTGGCCCTGACCCGTGCATTCACGCGGATTCCCGACTCGAAACTACGCCGCAGCATTGTCGACCTCGTCGAACAAATTGCCGACCGCGAATCCGCGGAAGACCAGCCGAAATCGGCAAAACTGCCCTGATCGCCGGTATTGACGCGCCTCGCCGCGCAGGCGCATGACATTGGCCTGACACGCAAATCCGCGACGGCCCATGGCAGCAACATCCGCAAACGCTTTTGACACTACCGAGATTCTCGACGGCATACGCCGCTGGGTCGAAATCGAGACGCCGACGGAAGCACCCGAACAGGTCAACAGGCTCGGCGCACTGATAGCCGAAGGCTATGCGGGCCTGCCGGCGCAGGTCGAGTGCATCGCAGGCCGCGACGGGTGCGGCGATCATCTCATCGCGCGTTCGGCCTGGGGGCAGGACGCGCCGGGCATTCTCGTGCTCAGCCACCACGACACCGTGCATCCGCTGGGCTTCATCGAGCGCCTGCCCTTCCGGATCGAGGGCGACCGCGTCTTTGGACCCGGCATCTATGACATGAAGGGTGGCGCCTATCTCGCCTATCACGCCTTCCGGCAGATCTGCGCTGAACCCGCGCGCTCGCCGCTCGGCATCACCCAGCTCTATGTCTCCGATGAGGAGATCGGCAGTCCCACCTCGCGCGAGCTGATCGAAGCGGAAGGGCGCAGGGCGAAATACGTGCTGGTGACAGAACCGGCGCGCGACGGCGGCAAGATCGTCACCGGGCGCAAGGGCGTCGCGCGCTTCGAAGTGTTCGTGAAAGGCGTGCCCGCGCATGCCGGCACGCGTCCGCAGGACGGCCGCAGCGCCATCCGCGAGCTCGGCAACGTCATCCAGGCGCTGGAATCGCTGAACGATTCGTCGCGCGGCATTTCGGTGAATGTCGGCGTCGTCAGGGGCGGCACGCGGCCGAACGTCATCGCGGAAGAAGCCTATGCCGAAGTCGACATGCGCGTGCCCACGCTCGCGGATGCCGAGGAACTGATGCCGAAAATCCTGGGCCTGAAATCGCGCACCGAAGGCGTCAGCGTGAGGGTCGCCGGCGAGTTGAACCGTCCGCCCTATGAAAAGAGCAATGCGGGAGCTGCGCTGTTCGAGCACGCCCGAACGCTGGCCGGCGAACTCGGCTTCGATCTCGTCGACACGTTCACGGGCGGCGGCTCCGACGGCAACTTCACGGCAGCTCACACCGCAACGCTGGACGGACTCGGCGTAGATGGCGAAGGTGCGCACACCCATTACGAGCAGATGTACATCTCCTCGATCGAACCACGGGCGCGGTTGCTGCACCGGCTGTTCCAGACGCTGCGATGATGCGCCCATCCAATCCCGACGGCGATCATGCGCACGGGCAAGGTTCGTTCTTCGGCCGGCGCAAGGGCCACAAGCTGCGTGCCTATCAGGCCGACCTGATCGAGACCCTGCTGCCGCGGCTGGCGCTGGACATTTCATCGCCTGCGCCATTGCCTCTTGCAGGGATATTCGACCGGCCGCTCGACGATGTCAGGCTCGAGATCGGATTCGGCGGCGGCGAGCATCTCGTCGCCGAGGCGCAGGCGTTTCCCGACACCGGCTTCATCGGCTGCGAGCCCTATGTCAACGGCATGGCCAAGATTCTTGCGCAGATCGAGGCGCACAACATCGCCAACATCCGCCTGTTTGCAGGCGATGCGGCGGATTTACTCGCATGGGCGCCGCCGCATTCGCTTGCGCGGATCGACCTGATCCATCCCGATCCCTGGCCGAAGCGGCGACACTGGAAGCGGCGCTTCGTCCAGGACGCGACCGTGGCTGCGATGGCGCGCATCATCCAGCCCGGCGGCGAATTCCGCTTCGTCAGCGACATCGACGATTACTGTGCCTGGACGCTTTCGCATCTCCTGCGTTCGCCGGATTTTGTCTGGACTGCCGAGCGCGCCGTCGACTGGCAGCAGCCGTGGGACGGCTACACCATGACGCGCTACGGCAGGAAGGCCGAGCGCGAGGGACGAAAGGCAATGTATCTGCGGTTTCGGCGCCTGTGAGCGCGTCGATCAGAACCGCCGCGGACGAGCCGCAGTGCTTTCCCGGTCGAGAACATCCACCGTGTTCCGGTACAGCGCATCCGCCCGGGCATGGTCACGGCCGATACAGACCACGCCGAGCTTCCCGAATTCCGACAGTGCGCCGATGAGGTGGAAGGCGACGCCCTCGCTGCTTGCCGCATGGAAGTGCAGGCCGTTCACGACGGCAATATCGACCAGATCGAAAGGCGTCAGCCCGCGATATCGCTCGGCCTCCAGATTGTCCGAGGCATAGTAGCAGCAAGGCCGGCCGGATGGCGTGAGGAATTCCCCGGTCTCGGGGTCGTACCGGCCATCGGTGAGAAACTGGAGCATGAGAAACGGGTGCGTGGTGCCTCCCTTTCTCAAATTGATCTCGATTGCGACGTGGCGCCAGGACCCGGATTCCTTGACCGAAATGAAATCGACGCCGAACCGGCCGAGAACACCCTTTTGCGCCAGCACCTGCGCGACCCTGACACCACGCGCCTGGATATCAAGGCGATAATCCCGGTCGGCCGGAAAGCGGCATCCGAGAAAGATCTGTCCGTTCGCGCCGCCGAGCACCTGATCGTGTGTCGAGACGGCCTCCAGTCGCCCGACCGGATCAATACGCAACTGAGCGGAAGGAGACTGCTTGACGGCGCCCGGAATGAATTCCTCGACGATGCCGCCCATCGAGCGCAGCCTGTCCTCGTAGAGTTCCCAGGTCATGCCTTTCGCCTCGAACGCCATTGCCGGCAGGCGATCGCGCAGCCAGGGCAGAAGCGACGCATCGACAGGTGCGTCTGCGAGCTCGATGACGGCATTGCCTTCGCCGGAAAAGCCCTCGTTCAACTTGACAACGGCCCGACGCAGCGCGGGCCTGGTCCGCTTCAATTCGCAGAGCGCCGCGGCCAACTGGCCGGCGTCGCCGAGGTCCTCGAAGCCGAGCGGCAGTTCGATCCCTGCCTCGCGAAACACCTTGCGCGAGCCGCTCTTGGAACCCCAGTGCAGCAGCGACGGATCGCAGCCATAGATCGGCAAGCCGAGCGCCAGCGCGAGCTTGCGCTCGAGTTCGGTCACCGTGAAGCAGGTCATATGCGCCGAGCCGGGATCGGAAATCGCCGCGCGAATGCGGTCGAGAACGTGCGGCCGCTGGAGAACCTTGCGCGTCAACGGCGCGGGCGAAGCATCGTTGCAGGAGATCAATGTCAGCCGGCTGCGGGCATGTACGCCGGGCACTCCCGGCAACAGATGCAGATAGTAGTCAATGATCGTCTCCGAGATCGGCGTACTGGTGACATAGATCACGCGCGTTCGCGGCATGCGCAGCAGAAGCAACAGGCAGAGCATCCGCTCCTCATAGTGATGCACGCCGGTTATCCTGGCGAGCACCTGCTGATCGAGGCTGAGGCTTGGCAGGATCAGCACAGTCCGCGGCAATGCCGGATCGTCGAACAGCGTGGCGAAAGAACTCGCAAATCGCGCTTGCAGCTCGCGAAACTCGGCAAGCTCCCGATCGGTCGCGGGCGCCTCGACGACGGATCCGGGCTGCGCCATTGCGGACATGCTTGGGCTTCCTTCTCCGTTCAGCAGGCTGACTTTCCGAGGGATCGGCCGCCGGGGGCAATGTCATGATGAATGCACGAATCCTGCCAGACAGGCGCCCGCTGACGAATGCGCTCGCAAGGCAGGCCGCTCAAACCGTCGGGACGTTGTTCTTTGTCCGCGCCTTCTTGACGTCGGTGGCTTCCCAGACCATGCGCTTGCCGCGTTCGCGGCCCAGAAGCTCGATCGGATCGTGATTGTCGATGTGGCCGAACTGCCCCTTGTAAACGCCGTAGCCGCACAACTCCTGCAGGCGGCGCGGAAAGCGCATGGCGGTTTCGCGGGGAATACCGAGCTGCAGATTTTCCTGTTGCCGCATCCAGCCCCAGCAATAGGCGCAGGAAAAGGCGTAGCGCCGCGCATCGGAGGTGTTGGCGCCGGCACCGTGCCATAGCGCGCTGTCGAACAGCATCACGCTTCCGGCCGGCATCGTCGCCGTGATGGCGTCATAGTGCTTGCCGTATTCCGGCGAGGCGTCGAGCTTGTGGCTGCCGGGAATGATGCGCGTGGCGCCATTATTGTCCCTGAAATCGGACAGCGCCCAGATCGCATTGAGCACGATGGGCATATGCGGCCGCGGCAGCGGTATCAGCTGCGTGTCCTCGTGGATCGGCTGCGCTTCCTGGCCGGGTCCGAGAACCAGCGAGCAGAAGGAGGACAGCAGACATTCCCGGTCCAGCACGCGTTCGACGATCGGCAGCACGTTTTCATGCAGCGGCACTTCCCAGAAGATGTCGTCATAGGTGAGCAGGTTGTTGATGCGGACGGTCTTGAATCCCTCGAACGACGTCCGGGCGTAGCCGAGATTGTGCTCCCGCTCGATGCGATCGAGCGCGCCCTTCAGGCCGTCGACCAGAGTCGTGGATGCGGCCCCCTCGATCACGGTATAGCCGTCGTCACGGATCCGGCCGGCGTGTGCGTCGATCTGTGCTTCCGTCAGCATCTCATTCTCCCTGCCGGCGCTGTATCACGCCTTGGCGGGAAGAATAACGAGACGGTTTTGGCTTGACCAGATCGTCATTGCGAGCGAGGCGAGAGCCCTACGCTGCCTGGCGCGCCTTCCAGAAGTTCACCACCCGCTCGGCGGTAGAGGGCATCAGCCGCGCGAAATTGACGCGGGCGCCCTCGATGTCCGCCTGCGAGGGAACGCGGTTGGGCCCCAGTCTCAGCAGAATCAAGGCCTGAACGGTTGCCCATTCCAGCCCGATCATCCTGCTGATGATCAGGATCGGATCGTACCGGTCACCCGCGATCAGTCGGTCGAGGGTTGCGATCTTTACGCCCGACATTGCGGAAAGCGCGGCGATCGACTCCTCATATTTGTGCGCCTTCGCAAACTCGATCAGCGCGTTTTCGTCGAGATTGCCGGCCTCATGCAGCGCCAGGATCATGCGTTGCGCCGGTTCGAAGTTTCGGCGTCCCTCGACCGGCAGCATCAGGCCCGAGATGTCGCCCATCACCCGCTTGATCGCGGCCCGTCTTGCGGGTCGCGCCGCTTCGAGCAGGCGGCGGCGGACGGCGTCGATCGAGCCGGCAAGCAGTTCCTTGAGATTGTCGTCGGAAAGATCGTCGCGCTGGCCAACCGCAAGCATCAGCACGCCGTCGTGGCCGGCACGATCGATCAGCACCGAATAGCCGGCTGTAGAGAAGGCCGCGCCGGCATTCCCCGCCGTTCTCCGCACCACCTCGCGATCGCCGCGGCGAACGATGACGTCGGTCAGACCGGTTGAAAGCGTCGGGCGCTCCGCCATGGCGAGCAGGTGCTCCTGCCCTTTCTCGCGTGCGATCTCGACTAGCACCTTCTCGTCGATGACGGGGGAGCTGCGCAGCAGCGGCCCGGCGATGACAATCTCGTCCTCGCGCGCGAGCTGGCCGACCAGGTTGCGCGGCGCATTGGCCACCACGGCCAACCGTTCCGCAATCCCGGCGCGGACGTTCAGCTCGGTCCGGGGCACGAGGCCGATCAGGATGCCGTCGAAGAACTCGACATGTTCGGGCTTGAAGCGGCTTGCGCCGTCGAGAAACAGGTCGGAGATCCGCCGCGCCGCCTCGGCACGACGTTCGGGGTCGTCGCCCCTGACCAGTTCGTCCAGCCCGGGGATCAGCGATGTCGCGAGAGCCATTTGACCCTCCTCCAACTGGGTTCTCGGACAATCTAGGCAGGCGCGATGAACGAAGGGTTTCGCGGCAAATCGGCGCAAAACAGGCTGATTTCTTGCTTAATGGGCCATCCGGCGACCCTTTGGCTCTTGCCGGATTGCGGCAAAACCGCTATATCAGCAGCAACTTACATGTCTCATACGATCTCGTAGTGAGAGTGGGCCCCCCGGGACCCGCTCTTTTTTATTACCTGAACGAAGCCGGCTCCCGGATCGGGGCCGACGGCTGTTCGGGAAGCGGCCGGGCTCAGGCTTAAGGCCCTGGCAAACCTTAAAGAACGAAACGAACTTGACCCTGGTGATGACCGATCATACCGCGCCTTCAGTGGATGCCGGATTGCTGGCCGAGCCGCGCCTCGTGGTCGAGCCGGGCCTGGCTGCGCGGGTGTCGGCGATTGCGGAGCCGGTGCTGCAGGGCCTGGGCTACCGGCTGGTCCGCATCCGGGTTTCGGGCGAGGCCGGCTGCACGGTGCAGGTCATGGCCGAACGGCCGGACGGAACCATGCTGATCGAGGATTGCGAGGCCGTGTCGCGGGCGCTGTCGCCCGTGCTCGACATCGCCGATCCCATCGAACGCGCCTATCGGCTGGAGATTTCCTCGCCGGGTATCGACCGCCCGCTGGTGCGCCGTTCCGATTTCGAGCGCCATGCCGGCCACCTGGCGAAAATCGAAATGGCGGTTGCCGCGCACGGCCGCAAGCGGTTTCGCGGGTCGATCGCGGGCGTCGAAGGCAATGCCGTGCGGATCCGGCGCGATGACGCGAAGGCGGGCGAAGAGGCCGACGTGCTGCTCGCGATGGAGGAGATCGCCGACGCCCGGCTCGTTCTCACCGACGAACTGATCGCGGAATCGATGCGACGCGGCAAGGCCGCCGAACGCGAATTGCGCAGGGATCTCGGCCTTGCGCCGCCGCTTCCCGAACACGCCAGACGCGACCTGTCGAAGGGCCACACGCCGAAGCTCAGGAATCTGGGCAAGAATCCGAAATCGAAGAAGCCGCTACCGAACAACACCAAGCAACATCGCCTCGCCGCCGAGCGCGCGCGCAGGGGCGAAATCGACCCTCACGAAGGAGACTAGACCATGGCAGTCAGCGCCAACAAACTCGAACTGCTGCAGATCGCAGACGCCGTTGCGCGCGAAAAGTCGATCGACCGCTCGATCGTGATTTCGGCGATGGAAGACGCCATCGCGAAAGCGGCCCGCGCCCGTTACGGCAGCGAAACCGACGTGCACGCCGAGATCGACGTCAAGAAGGGCGAGCTGCGGTTGTCGCGCCACATGCTGGTGGTCGAGAACGTCGAGAACCCCGCCAACCAGATTTCGCTCGCCGACGCCCGCCTCGCCAATCCGGGCGCGCAGATCGGCGACACCATCGCCGACACCCTGCCGCCGCTGGAATATGGCCGTATCGCCGCGCAATCCTCCAAGCAGGTGCTGGTGCAGAAGGTCCGCGAGGCCGAGCGCGACCGGCAATACCAGGAATTCAAGGACCGCATCGGCGACATCGTCAACGGCGTGGTCAAGCGCGTCGAGTACGGCAGTGTCATCGTCGATCTCGGCCGCGGCGAGGCCATCATCCGTCGCGACGAGATGCTGCCGCGCGAAGTGTTCCGCAACGGCGATCGCGTCCGCGCCTACATTTTCGACGTCCGCCGCGAAACGCGGGGTCCGCAGATATTCCTGTCCCGCACCCATCCGCAGTTCATGGCGAAGCTGTTCGCGCAGGAAGTGCCGGAAATCTACGACGGCATCGTCGAGATCAAGGCTGTCGCCCGCGATCCCGGCTCGCGCGCCAAGATCGGCGTGATCTCGCGCGATTCCTCGGTCGATCCGGTCGGCGCCTGCGTCGGCATGCGCGGCTCGCGCGTGCAGGCTGTGGTGAATGAGCTGCAGGGCGAGAAGATCGACATCATTCCGTGGTCGCCCGACATCGCGACCTTCGTGGTAAACGCGCTGGCGCCTGCCGAAGTCGCCAAGGTCGTGATCGACGAGGAACGCGAGCGCATCGAGGTCGTGGTGCCCGACACCAACAACCAGCTTTCGCTGGCGATCGGCCGCCGCGGCCAGAACGTCCGCCTCGCCTCGCAGCTCACCGGCTGGGATATCGATATCCTGACCGAGCAGGAAGAGTCCGAGCGCCGTCAGGCCGACTTTGAAAACTCGACGCGCGTCTTCATGGAAGCGCTCAATGTCGACGAGGTCGTCGGCCAGCTTCTGGCGTCGGAAGGCTTCACTTCGGTCGAGGAACTGGCGCTGGTCGACGTGCGCGAACTCGCGGGCATCGAAGGCTTCGACGAGGAAACCGCCAACGAGCTGCAGAGCCGCGCCCGGGAATATCTCGAACAGCTCGAAGCCGAGCTGGAGGCGCGCCGCAAGGAGCTCGGAGTGGCCGACGACATGAAGGATGTGCCGGGCATCAATTCGAAGATGCTGGTCAAGCTCGGCGAGAACGACGTCAAGACGGTCGAGGACCTGGCGGGCTGCGCCACCGACGATCTCGTCGGCTGGACCGAGCGCAAGGAAGGCAGCGAGCCGGTCAAGCACGCCGGCTTCCTCGATGGCACCGACATCTCCCGTGAGGACGCCGAATCCCTGATCATGCAGGCGCGCGTCAAGGCGGGCTGGATCACCGAGGAAGAGCTGGCCCGGCAGTCTGCGGAGGCGGAGGCCTCCGAAGACGAGCCGGCCGCCTGACGAGCGCGACAGGAGATGCCCCGCGCATGCTCGCCATCGTTGACCCCGAACTCGACAACGGGCCGCGGACCGGCAAGTCCGCGACGATGCGGATGTGCGCGGTCAGCCGCGAGGTGCGGCCGACCGACGAACTGATCCGCTTCGTCCTCTCGCCGGAGGGGACCGTGGTTCCCGACCTCAAGCGCAAGCTTCCCGGCCGCGGTCTCTGGATCACGGCCTCGCGGGCGCGGGTTGCGGAAGCGGTGCGGCGTAACCACTTCAGCCGCGGGTTTAAACGCGACGTCCGCGCGGCGCCGACCCTTGCCTCCGACACCGAAAAACTCCTGATCCGCAGCGCCGTCGAGGCGCTGGCCATGGCAGCCAAGGCCGGACAGGTGGTGGCGGGCTTTGCCAAGGTCGAGGAGGCTCTCGCGGGGGGCAAGGCGGCAGCCCTGATCCATGCTTCGGACGGGGCAGCCGACGGAATCCGCAAATTGGACGCCATCGTCAGGCAAAGGGGCGGGAATCATGGTGAATCCCCAGCTTTCCCTGTAGTCACCGTACTGACATCGGCAGAATTGGATTTGGCACTGGGGCGGGCAAATGTGATACATGCTGCGCTGCTCGCGGGCCCGGCGGGCAAGACCTTCTTGTCGCGTAGCCAGACCCTGGTCCGATACCGGCTGGCGGACGACGACAAGACGGCCGGGGCGGCAAAGAATTCTGACTGAGCGACGATCTGCAATGAATGTGCGCCATGCGCACAATGGTAACGAGATTAGGATTGCTGAATGGTTGATACCAAAACGCCCGGCGACAAGACCCTGAGCATGCCGAGCAAGACCCTGACGCTGAAGCCGCGGGTCGAGACCGGAACCGTGCGCCAGAGTTTCAGTCACGGCCGCAGCAAGCAGGTTGTGGTCGAGAAGCGCGGCAAGCGCCGCCTGCCTGGCGAGGCCGCCGCGCCGGCGGAAGCGCCCGCATCGGAACCCGCCGCCAAGGCTGCGCCGGCAAAGCCCGCGCCGGGCGGACGTCCGGCCGCGCCTGCCGCGCCGCGTTCAGGATCCGGCGTGGTGTTGCGTACGCTGACCGAGGATGAACGCTCGGCCCGCGCCAGCGCGCTCGCTGACGCGAAGGTTCGCGAGGAAGAAGAGCGCCGGATTGCCGAAGAGGAAGCCAAGCGCCGCGCAAGCCGCGAGGGTATCGAGCAGGCCGAACGCGAGGCCGCCGAGGCCCGTCGCAAGGCCGAGGAAGAGCGCCACCGCGTCGAGGAAGAAGCCAAGCGCAAGGCCGAGCAGGAAGCCAAGCGCCGCTTTGGCGAAGCCGAGGCTGCGGCAGCCAAGCCCGCCGCTCCCGCTGCTCCCGCCGCCGCAAAGCCGGCAACCACGCGTGCGCCCGCGTCCGTCAAGGCGCCGGGCATCGCGGTCGAAGCCGAAGAGGACGAGGGTCCGCGACAGGTCCGCCGCGGCCCGGGCGGCGCCATGCGTCCCGCGGCTGCGCCGAAGACCACCCACAAGCCCGGCCCGCAGAAGCAGCGCGGGCGCCTCACCATCACCACCGCGCTCAACGCCGACGACGTGCGCGAGCGTTCGATCGCCTCGTTCCGGCGCCGTACCCAGCGGCTGAAGGGCCATGCCGCGAACGAGCAGAAAGAAAAGCTGATCCGGGAAGTCACTATCCCTGAGGCGATTACCATCCAGGAACTCGCCAACCGCATGTCGGAACGCGCGGTCGACGTCATCCGTCTGCTGATGAAGCAGGGCGCGATGTACAAGATCACCGACGTCATCGACGCCGACACCGCGCAGTTGATCGCGGAGGAAATGGGCCACACCGTCAAGCGCGTCGCCGCGTCCGACGTGGAAGAGGGCCTGTTCGACGTGGTCGACGACTCCACCGACACCGAGCCGCGCTCGCCCGTCGTGACCGTGATGGGTCACGTCGACCACGGCAAGACCTCGCTGCTCGATGCCCTGCGCCAGGCCAACGTGGTGTCCGGCGAGGCCGGCGGCATCACCCAGCATATCGGCGCCTATCAGGTGACCTCGCCCGAGAGCGGCAAGAAGATCACCTTCATCGACACGCCGGGCCACGCCGCGTTCACCGCGATGCGCGCCCGCGGCGCCAAGGTCACCGACATCGTCATTCTGGTCGTGGCGGCCGATGACGGCGTCATGCCGCAGACGGTGGAAGCCATCAACCACGCCAAGGCAGCCAAGGTGCCGATGATCGTGGCGATCAACAAGATCGACAAACCCGATGCCAGGCCGGAGCGCGTGCGCACCGAACTGCTGCAGCACGAGGTGCAGGTCGAGTCGCTCGGCGGCGACGTCGTCGACGTCGAGGTGTCCGCCAAGAACAAGACCAATCTCGATCGTCTCCTGGAAATGATCGCGCTGCAGGCCGACATCCTCGAGCTGAAGACCAATTCGCATCGTCCGGCCGAAGGCACCGTGATCGAAGCCAAGCTCGACCGTGGTCGCGGTCCGGTGGCGACCGTGCTGGTTCAGCGCGGCACCCTGCGCATCGGCGACATCATCGTGGCGGGCGCCGAGATGGGTCGCGTTCGCGCGCTGCTCTCCGACCAGGGCGAAAATCTCGAAGAGGCCGGCCCCTCCGTGCCGGTCGAGGTGCTCGGCTTCAACGGCCCGCCGGAAGCCGGCGACCGCCTCGCGGTGGTCGAGAACGAGGCGCGTGCCCGCCAGATCACCAGCTACCGTGCGCATCAGAAGCGCGAGAACGCCGCCGCCAGCGTGTCCGGCATGCGCGGCTCGCTCGAGCAGATGATGTCGCAGCTCAAGACCGCGGGTCGCAAGGAATTCCCGCTGATCGTCAAGGCCGACGTGCAGGGCTCGCTGGAAGCGATCCTGGGCTCGCTGGAAAAGCTCGGCACCGAGGAAGTCGCCGCCCGCATCCTGCATGCCGGCGTCGGCGGCATCTCCGAATCCGACGTGACGCTCGCGGAAGGCTTCAACGCCGCGATCATCGGCTTCTCCGTCCGCGCCAACAAGGAGGCGGCGGCAGCGGCCAAGCGCAACGGCATCGAGATCCGCTACTACAACATCATCTACGACCTCGTCGACGACATCAAAAAGGCGATGTCGGGCCTGCTCGCGCCGACGCTGCGCGAAACCATGCTCGGCAACGCGCAGATCCTGGAAATCTTCAACATCTCCAAGGTCGGCAAGGTCGCAGGCTGCCGCGTCACCGACGGCACCGTGGAGCGCGGCGCCAATGTCCGCCTCATTCGCGACAACGTCGTGGTCCACGAAGGCAAGCTGTCGACGCTGAAGCGCTTCAAAGACGAAGTGAAGGAAGTGCAGGCCGGACAGGAGTGCGGCATGGCGTTCGAGAACTACGGCGACATGCGCGCCGGCGACGTTATCGAATGCTATCGTGTGGAGACGATCCAGCGCAGCCTGTAAGTCTGAACCTTACGGCTTCGCCAGGAGGTATATTGGAATAGTTGGCGTCATGCCCGGGCCTGACCCGGGCATCCACGCCCGGAAATTCAGCCCAGAGCAAGACGTCGATGGCCGGGACACTTGGCGCGAAGACGCGCTTCGCGCTTCTGCCCGGCCATGACGAATGGTTTTTGAGAAAACGACAATGCCTCGCCATCACCAGAAGAAGGGTTCCGCCCCCGGCGGCTCGCAACGGCAATTGCGCGTGGGCGAGCTGGTGCGCCATGCGCTGGCCGACATTCTCGCCCATGGCAGCGTGCACGACGCCGATCTCGAAGGCCACATCGTCACCGTGCCGGAAGTGCGGATGTCGCCGGACCTGAAGCTCGCGACCATCTATGTAATGCCGCTCGGCGGACGCGACACCGACATCGTTCTCGCCGCGCTCGACCGCAACAAGAGGTTCCTGCGCGGAGAGATCGCGCATCGCGTTAACCTGAAATTTGCACCTGAGATTCGATTTCGCGCCGACGAACGATTCGACGAAGCGGAACGGATCGAGAAATTACTGCGAACACCTGCGGTGCAGAGAGACCTCGCACCCGGAGAGGGCGAAGAACAATGACCGCGACCACGGCCAACAGCGCCCGCGATGCGCAGAACGCGCAACCGCGCGACGCCAGCGAAAATATTTTTCCCGATGCGCGCAGCGAGCCGCGTCGCGTCAACAACGATCCGCGCACGGGCAAGCCGCAGGTAAAGCGCGACCGCCGCGACGTGCATGGCTGGGTCGTGCTCGACAAGCCGATCGGAATGACCTCGACGCAGGCTGTTGCCGTGGTCAAGCGCCTGTTCAACGCCAAACGCGCCGGCCACGCCGGCACGCTCGATCCGCTCGCTTCGGGCGGCTTGCCGATCGCGCTCGGCGAAGCGACCAAGACCGTCCCCTTCGTGATGGACGGCCGCAAGCGCTATCGCTTCACCGTGTGCTGGGGCGAGGAGCGCGACACCGACGACACCGAAGGCCGCGTGGTCAGGACCAGCGATTCGCTCCCCACGGCGGAGGCGATTTCCGCCCTGCTCCCGAGCTTCACGGGCCTGATCGAACAGATCCCGCCGCAATATTCGGCCATCAAGGTGCAGGGCGAACGGGCCTACGATCTGGCGCGGGACGGCGAGAAGGTGGAATTGGCGCCCCGCCCGGTCGAGATTCACCATTTGTCCCTTGTAGAACAGATAGATAGCAGCCACTCGGTGTTCGAGGCCGAATGCGGCAAGGGCACCTATGTCCGGGCGCTGGCACGCGATATCGGCCGGATTCTCGGCTGTTTCGGTCATATCTCCGCCCTGCGCCGGACCGTGGTCGGCCCGTTTACCGAACGGGACATGATTCCGCTGGAACAACTGGAGGCTTTGTGCAATAGAGCCGCGTCCGGCGAGGGCAGCCTCGCCGACGCGCTTTTGCCCGTTGAGACCGCGCTGGACGACATCCCGGCACTGGCCGTCACACGGGCTGATGCGGCAAGGCTCCATCGGGGCCAGGCCGTTTTGTTGCGCGGACGGGATGCGCCCAATAGTAGCGGCACAGTCTATGTCACGGTGGCAGGCCGACTTCTGGCGCTTGCCGAGCTTGGCAATGGCGAACTCATCCCCAAGCGCGTGTTCAACCTGACCGGGCTGGTCGCCAGCTCCGGTCGCAACGACGAAAGAGTTTGACGATGTCGATTACCGCGCAACGCAAAGCGGAAGTCATCAAGACCAATGCCACCAAGGCCGGCGATACCGGCTCCCCCGAGATCCAGGTCGCGATCCTTTCGGAACGCATCAACAATCTCACCGAGCATTTCAAGACCCACGTCAAGGACAATCACTCCCGGCGCGGCCTCCTGAAGCTCGTGTCGACGCGCCGTGCCCTTCTCGATTACCTGAAGAAGAAGGACGAGGCGCGGTACAAGGCGCTGCTCGAAAAGCACAACATCCGTCGCTGAGCACGTCACGACGCGCGCCCCCGGCGCGCGTTTTTGCATGATTATCCGGAAGATCCGGCTTTCGGTTCGCGAAAGACGATCATGCACAAGACCATGATCCCGAATCGAGTGATGGATCATGCGAGTAAAACGTCCGGCAGCAATCCGGCCGCTGGACAGGGCAAGGTGCCCGAGACCGACGAGAGGATGGACGCCATCCGAAATTCGAAGACCATGGCAGGATCGCCGGGTGCTGATCGGCAATTGCGGTCAGCATCCCGCCATCTTGCGCATGGTCTTCTTGTTTCCGGGCTCCGCTCTCTCGTGAACCCATGAAAGAAGACCGATATGTTCAATAAGCATTCCGTGGAAATCGACTGGGGCGGACGTCCCCTCAAGCTTGAGACCGGAAAGATCGCGCGACAGGCCGATGGCGCTGTGGTGGCGACCTACGGCGAGACCGTGGTGCTCGCCACCGTGGTGGCGGCGAAGGCTCCGCGCGAGGGCGTGGACTTCCTGCCCCTGACCGTCGATTACCAGGAAAAGACCTATGCCGCGGGCCGCATCCCCGGCGGCTATTTCAAGCGCGAGGGACGACCGACCGAGAAGGAGACGCTGGTCTCCCGCCTGATCGACCGCCCGATCCGCCCGCTGTTCGTCGACGGCTGGCGCAACGAGACCCAGGTGATCGTGACCGTGCTGTCGCACGACATGGAGAACGATCCCGATATCGTGGCGCTGGTGGCAGCCTCTGCCGCACTGACGCTCTCCGGCGCGCCGTTCAAGGGTCCGATCGGCGCGGCCCGCGTCGGCTTCGCCAATGACGAATTCATCCTCAATCCGACCCTCGACGAGATGGTCGACACCCAGCTCGACCTCGTCGTCGCCGGCACGGCGGACGCGGTGCTGATGGTGGAATCGGAAGCCAAGGAGCTGAACGAAGACGTTATGCTCGGCGCCGTCATGTTCGGCCATCGCCACTTCCAGCCGGTGATCAATGCGATCATCGAGCTTGCGGAAAAGGCGGCCAAAGAGCCGCGCGAGGTCACGGTCATCGATAATTCCGCGGTCGAGAAGGAAATGCTCGGCCTGATCGAGCAGGATCTGCGCGCCGCCTACGCCATCCCGGTGAAGCAGGAGCGCTACGCCGCGGTCGGCGCCGCCAAGGAAAAGGTGATGGCGCACTATTTCCCGGAAGGCCAGGAGCCGAAATACGACAAGCTCCGCGTCGCCGCCGTGTTCAAGGAACTGGAAGCCAAGATCGTCCGCTGGAACATCCTCGACACCGGCCGCCGCATTGACGGTCGCGACGTCAAGACGGTGCGCAACATCGTCACCGAGGTCGGCGTGCTGCCGCGCGCCCACGGCTCGGCGCTGTTCACTCGCGGCGAGACCCAGGCGCTGGTCGTAACCACGCTCGGCACCGGCGAGGACGAGCAGTACATCGA
>JAHCKB010000056.1 GCA_026125985.1 Bradyrhizobium sp. | reverse complement strand
ACATGAGGAAACGCCGTTGATCGACTTCCTCAACGGCGAGATGCCCGAGTTCTACACCGCCGATCTCTCGCTCGTGCACGGCTACAGCATGCTTCGCGCGCCAGCCGAGGACCTCCCCCCATTTGATCCAGCGATGATCGAGCCATTCGATTGGGCTGCGCACAATGTCGACATCGAACGGGAGTTTGGTGCGGGGCGGCAAGGACAGATTTCCGTGCATGCCTGCCTGGAGGCTGTCCTGGCCGCTTCGATGAATACCATAGTCTATTACGATCACGGCTCCGGCGAGATCGCTGACTTCATCACTGTTGAGGGGGCCGCAGGCCACCTCGTCATTCGCTTCTACCACTGCAAAGGTGCAGGCGGCGCCGCGCCAGGCCACCGCGTCGGAGACGTCTATGAGTTAGCAGGACAAGCCGTTAAATCGGTGATCTGGGCGCTCAAACAGCGGGTGCTCGGGAATATTCGCCGGCGTTTTACACAACACAAGGGCAGCGCGCGGTTCGTCAAGGGCGACCTCGACCATCTCGAGCGCCTTCTGACCGATGCAGTTGCCGCACAGATCGACTTTGAGTTTATCGCCGTCCAGCCGGGTCTAAAGAAGGACGGCCTACCGCCTGATCTCGGCAATGTTCTCGCCGCCGCAAGTGATCATCTCATGCGCGGAAATTTTCGCGCTCTAAAGGTTATGGCTTCCGCATGACATTCCAACCAGCGACGGCCGGGGCGTGCGTGCCGATAAGGGCGCCATTGGCGCCAGGCGCCGCCCCGGACACGCGTGGATGGTTGTCGAGGGCTTAGACCTGCGTTCAAGCCGACGCGCTTCCCGAGCCATTATAGCTTTACATTGTCTTTACAACATTCCATATTGCGGCCATGGAGGCACCATGGCCCAGGCCCGCAAGAAGGACACCAAATCCCGTTCGCTGATCAATCTGCGGGTCTCCCCAGAGGATCGGCGATTGATCGACCGTGCCGCCACGGCGACCGGCAAGAACAGGTCGGAATTCATGCTCAGCGCCGCGCGTTTCGCGGCGGAGGAAGCGCTGCTCGACAAGGTGCTGTTCCGCGTCGACGCTAAAACCTATGACGGGCTGACGGCATACCTCGACGAGCCGCCGGCCGCCGATGCGAGCCTTCGCAAGCTGATGCAGACCACGCCACCGTGGCAGGGCTGACGGCGCCCAAGCCGCTTAGCCCTCCGGAGGCGCTGCGGGAAGACCACGAAACCGAAGGCTTCGACAGCGGTGAGCCCACACTCGACGCCTGGCTTGCCCGGCGCGCGCGGGCCAATCAGGTCAGCGGAGCCTCGCGCACCTACGTCGTCTGCCGAGGTAGCAAGGTGGTCGGCTATTACGCGCTCGCCAGTGGCGGGATTGATCTCGACGCCGCGCCGGGCCGGCTCCGACGCAACATGCCCGACCCGCTTCCAGTCGTAGTCCTTGGCCGCCTCGCGATCGCGCGCGACGAACAAGGGCAGGGCCTCGGCCACGCCATGCTTCGCGACGCCTCCTCGAGAGTATTGCAGGCGGCAGAGCGCGTCGGCGTCGCGTTGCTCGTCGTGCACGCGCTCTCCGCGCGCGCGAAGCAGTTCTACCTCAGTTGCGGATTCAAGGAGTCGCCGCTCGATCCCTTGACGCTCATGGTCAGGGTCAAAGACCTGGACGATGCGCACGCAGAATGAATGCGTGTCGATCAACCATCACAATGGGCGGGGAAGGAGTCGCGACATGCCCGCAGTTGAACTATCGGCCACGCCCAAAGGCAATGGCTACCAGGCGACCGTGACATTTCCGGATGGCGTCTCAATGAGTTCGGAGGAGACCTATCCGACGGTTGGGGAAGCCATCGCCGCCGCGGCGATGAAGCTGCTCGACATGCCCGATCGCCTCGCGAGGCTGGATCAGCCTAGTGGTTGACCCGCCGAGGCTGTGCAGGTGACGCACGTTCTGCAGGCCTGGTTTCGTGACGGTCGCGATGCCGAGACTTCTGTCGATCTCCGCATGGTGATCGATCAGGCGCCAAGCCAACGAAACGACTTTGCAAGCAGTGCATGCCCGTTACTTCGCACCCACTCGCCGTGCGCCATGACGACACGCTGACAATTCCAACTGAGTACCTTCGCTCGGGCGCGCCGTGCCGGCGCGCGATTGATGAACGATAGTCTCCATTCGCGAGGTGCGCCGGCCTGGTCCTGTGTGAGGCCGTCAAGGCGTGCGAGGAATCGAAACCAACCCCAGTGCGTGCGGAGAAAGCGATCGCTGAAAGTCTGGATCAAGTCGGCGATGATCGCCGTGCCGGACGGCCGGTGCAAGAACACGATCTCGTCCATGGCGAACGAGCCGCGAAACCAGGCCTGGTCGATGTCGGGAAGCCAGTCTTGCGGCGGACCTTCCGTGAGCGGCTCGCGAAACGATAAGTCGGACCGCTTCTTGATCGTCGACTCCGGTCCCCACAGCGCCGCCTCGGGGTAGGCCGTCTTCCATTCCTTTAGATAGAGATGGTGGAGTTTGTTGGGACTCACGAGGTGGCGGACCGGTCCCAGGCGGTCAACATCGGCGCGCAGATCCGCAGTCAATCTGACGGGCGACCAAACCCATAGATCGCAGTTTTCCAATCGGGCGATGACGGAGCGCGTCGGGTAGGGTGCGCCATAGAAGCTGACGTTCTCGCCTTCGGCGATCCACAGCGCGTCGTGCACTTGCTCAAGCATTCAGGCGCTCCAACCTACCGTGAGCCGCAGCGGCACCGATTTTATCGGAAAAGACTTGTGTACGCGCCGACATCAGAGATCCCGTTCAGAGCCCGCCACGCCGGCCGGTTCCTCCCAAACGCGGCGGCCGATCCCAACCGGGGAACGAGCCGGGTTGCGTCGCGTTGCTTTGGAAACCCGTGCGAGGTGTGAAATGGCCCTGTCACCCGAAATGCAAAAGTGCGTCGATGTCTGCCTCGACTGCTACAAGACGTGCCTCGGCATGGCGATGAACCACTGCCTGGAGGCCGGCGGCGAGCACGTCGCGCCGCCGCACTTCCGACTGATGATGGCCTGCGCGGAAATGTGCCGGACCTCGGCGCACTTCATGCTGATCTCCTCGCCCCACCACAAGCACACCTGCCGGGAGTGCGCGGAGATCTGCACCGAGTGCGCCAAGGACTGCGAGCGCCTCGACGGGATGGAAGACTGCGTCGCTGCTTGCCGCGCTTGCGCTAAATCCTGCAGCGCGATGGCTGCGTGAGGCAGCCATGAGAAGCCAGCGGATAGCAGACGAGGGCATGGGCGAGACGCTTATCGTCGCGCTCGACGACGGCGAGGAGGCGTTCTCCGCCTTGCAGGAATTCGCTCGGAAGGAAGGCGTGTCCGCCGCTTCGCTCACGGCGATCGGCGCGTTCTCGCGCGCGACCGTCGGCTGGTTCGACTTCGCCAGCAAGTCCTACAAGGAGATCGCGGTCGACGAGCAGTGCGAGGTCTTGAGCGCCATCGGCGACGTCGCGGTGGGCGACGACGGAAAGGCGAGCTTGCACATCCACGTGGTGCTCGGCCTGTCGGACGGGTCGACGCGCGGCGGACACTTGCTCAAGGGCACGGTTCATCCGACGCTCGAGGTCGTGCTCACGGAAACGCCGGCGAGGCTGCGACGGCGCAAGCGTCCCGAGCTCGGCATCGCGCTCATCGACGCCGACCCGCAGCGGCAATCCCGCGGTCAGTGAACGCCGAGGGCGTTCTCGAGCTGCCGCTTCGTCATCTTCGACCGGCCCTCGATGTGCTGGCGTTGCGCCTGGGCGTAGAGCTCATCGCGCGTGTGGCCGTCGGCCGTGTGCGCACGCGCGCGGGCAGCCTTTTCGCCCCGCGCCGTCGGCTTGCGTGCATCCTTGCCGCCCATCGACCGCGTGCTCTCGCGCTTGTCGGATGCGCCGACGCGGGACTTGCCTTCGCGCTCCTGCTGGCCGGTCTTGCCTTCGGCTTCCTTCTTCTCCGTGCGGTGCAGGTTGCGCTTGTTGCGCCCCTCGCTCTCGTACTTGGAATCGCCGGCTTCCTCCAAGGCGATCGCGATCGCCTGCTTGCGGCTCTTGACCGGGCCGCCCTTGCCGCCGGGACCGCTTTTCAGCTCGCCATGCTTGAACTCGTGCATCACGCGCCCGGTGATGCGCTTCTGTCGTGCGGTTTCAGCCATTTCGGCCTCCTATTCTCGGAACATCCTGAGAAAACGGAAGCACAGCGGCGTAGTTCCGGAACGCACCGGTCGGCCCGCAAGTTAATGGCCAAGATCGGAGAAAGCCGATGTCAGCAATACGTGAATTCCGCATCCACCGCTTCGGCGGCGCCGAGGTCCTCCAGGCCGACGACGTCGAGCCGTCGCTTCCGGATGCATCGCAGGTCCTGGTCAGTGTGAGAGCGGCGAGCGTCAATCCCGTCGACTTCAAGATCCGCAGCGGCAAATACCCGGCCGTGAAGGAAGACCGGCTGCCCTACACCCTCGGGCGTGACGTCTCGGGCGTCGTGGAGAAGTGCGGCGCGCAGGCGACCGCCTTCAAGGTCGGCGACGAGGTCTTCGGCATGGTCGGCATCAGCGGCGGCGGCTACGCCGAGAAGTCGGTGCTCGACCAGAAGGCAATCGCGCTCAAGCCGGCCGTGCTGGATTACGTCCATGCCGCCGCCGTCCCGCTCGCGGGCCAGACCGCGTGGCAGGGCCTGTTCCGGCATGGCCAGTTGAAGGCCGGCCAGTCCGTCCTGATCCACGGCGGCTCGGGCGGGGTCGGCCATTTCGCGGTGCAGTTCGCCAAGGCCAAAGGCGCGCGCGTGCTGACGACGGTCTCGACCGACAACGTCGCCTTCGCGCGGTCGCTCGGCGCCGACGCCGTGATCGACTATAAGACGCAGCGCTTCGAAGACCACGCTTCCGAACTCGACATGGTCTTCGACCTGATCGACGGCGAGACGCGCGAGCGCTCCTGGGCGCTGCTCAAGCGGGGTGGAGTCCTCGTTTCGACGCTGACCGATCCCTCGCAAGACAAAGCGAAGGAGCACGGCGTTCGCGCGATGCGCTACACGGTAGAGGCCGACGGGGCCGAACTGGCGGAGATTGCCAAGTTGGTGACGGCCGGGAAGGTGAAGCCGCATGTCGCCAAGACGTTTCCTCTCGAACGCGCTTCCGATGCGCTGAGCGACGTCGAGAAGGGCCACTCGGTGGGCAAGGTCGTGCTCACCGTCGAATAGCGGCAGCGCCAAGTTGGCAAACCAAGAAACGGGAGTGATCTGCAATGCCGTCCGACCACCCGAAGCCACCGTTCCCGTCGCAGAAGCAGCCGATGCCGGGCTCGACCGGGAAAATGGATCCGCGGCCGGACCACGGGGAGGAGAGCTACAAGGGGTCGGGCAGGCTGAAGGGCCTGAAGGCCATCATCACCGGCGGAGACAGCGGCATCGGCCGGGCTGTCGCGATCGCCTACGCGCGCGAGGGTGCAGATGTCCTGATGGCGTACCTGAGCGAAAACGACGACGCGCAGGAGGTGAAGGCTCTGGTGGAGAAAGAGGGCCGAAAGGCTGTCCTCGTCGCCGGTGACATCCGCGATCCGCAGCACTGCAGGGCGATCGTCAAGCGCGCCGTCGACGGACTCGGCGGCGTCGACATCCTCGTCAACAACGCCGCGCACCAGGCCACGTTCAAGGACATCGGCGACATCAGCGACGAGGAGTGGCAGACGACCTTCGAGGTCAACATCCACGCGGTGTTCTACCTCGCGAAGGCTGCCGTCCCGCACATGAAGCCGGGCAGCGCGATCGTCAACACGGCGTCGGTGAATTCCGACATGCCAAATCCGATCCTGCTCGCCTACGCGACGACCAAAGGCGCCATCCAGAATTTCACCGGCGGCCTCGCGCAGATGCTTGCAGACAAAGGCATCCGCGTGAACGCGGTCGCGCCGGGCCCGATATGGACGCCGCTCATCCCGTCGACAATGCCCGAGGACGCGGTGAAGTCGTTCGGGAAGCAGGTGCCGATGAAGCGCCCCGGGCAGCCCGCGGAATTGGCGACCGCTTACGTCATGCTTGCCGACCCGCTCTCCAGCTACACGTCGGGGACGACGGTCGCGGTGACGGGCGGCAAGCCGTTCATCTAGCGGAGACCGCTCAGCGCCGGTTCGCAAGGTCGGCTAGCACGTCGCCGTGGCAGGCGAGAGGCGCGCACCAGCAGACGAGGTCGCGGCCGCGCAGCTCCTCGAGCGCGCCCATCAGATCGGGCTGCGCCACGATCCAGGCGCGGTACTTCGCGATGACGTCCGCGCGGGAGCCGTCGCGCCCAATCACGAATGGGTTGCCCCACTTGCTGGGCCGCCCGACGTAGACCCGCCATCCGTCCGAGTGTTTGCCGACCTTCCGCGCATTCAACACTTTGCACATTTGCGTTCTCCTTTCCGCACACGCTCGAAGGCCCCGCCTCGCGGCGGAGCCTTCGGCGCCGAACCTCAGTCGCGGTTCGGGCGGGACCAGATGAGCGAGTGCCCTTCCTCGCCTTCGACCTCGACCAGCGTGGCGTAGATCGGAGCCGCGAAGCTCGGGTCGTCCAGCTTGACCGAGAGGTAGTCGCGGTTCTGCTCCTGCGACTTCTTCTTCCAGGCGGCGCCGAACTCGATGGTGCCAGCGAAGATGCGGTAGTCCGGAGCCTTGTCCGACGTGCGGTCGGCCGGGACGATCTTGGCCTTCACGGTGCCGAGGGCGAGAGTCTTGACGGAGCCGACGAAGCCGTTTTAGGTCAGCCGTCAACTGTCCTTCTGAAACGAAGCATCGGTGTTTGCTTCGTTATTTGCTGGAGGACACTTCCGAGATGTCCTTTAGCGCGATCGCGGCGCCCCGTGATGGAGCGCCGCGTCGATGGTTGAGCGCTTCAGCGCGACCAGATGAGAGCGAAGCCGTCTTCGTTCTCCACGAGGCTTGCGTAGATCGGAGCGGGGAAGCTCGGATCGTCGAGCTTGAGGGAGTGATACTCCCGGCCCGTCTCCTTGGCGACCTTCTTCCAGGCAGCCCCGATCTCGATGTTGCCGACGAGCGCGCGGAGGTCGGGCGACTTCTCGCTGTCCTTCTCGGCGACGACCAGGCGAGCCTTGACGCTGAGGTTGAGGGTCTTGATGACTCCGGCGAACGAACCGTCTTCGTTGCGGGTGAACGTACCGATCTGAGCCATAGGTCTTCTCCTTTGCTGTATCAGGTCGCGACCATCGCGGCCTTGATGGCGATCGGAAAACACCGGGCGACCGGCCCGCACCCGAAGGGCTGAAACGCAGTGGAAGGCGGCGCAGGGACGAGCTTCTTGCCTCGCGAGGAAGCCGCGCGGAGGCGTTAGCCGAGCACGGCGGGGAAGAAGGTCGTCATCGCGCTGTTGCGGGAACGAGGGCGGGCTGCGCAGCAGCCGAACGCGGTGTGAGATACGCCAGCAAGAAAGGCCGCAATGGACGCACTTCTGGACAGCCCTGCGAAGGAGAGACTCTGGCTTACGGCATAGAAACACCAACGACCACGGTCTGACGGACTATCGAGACACTTCCTGCGCATTGGCCACCCTCGTCATCCGAGAAGCTGCGAGGACGACATGATCCAGCTTCGTCCGGCAACGAGCTATCGGTGCATCGTGCGGCAAGAAGGCTGGGCGGGAAACGACATCATCATCGACCCTCTCCGTGCTCACCGACCGACGATCGTAGCAACTGGGGGCGACGACGGTGATCAAGCTCCTTCGTTAACTGCGCGATGCGGTGCTCGGCCCTGTCGGCACGGCGTTCCGCTTCGGTCGCGCGCCGCAGGAGTCCGGCATTCTCGGTCGCGAGCTGGCGAAGCTGACCCTGCATAATATCGACGGCGATGCGTTGTTCGGCGGCCTTCTCGGCGACGGCGGCGATCCGATCAGGAGCCCGCCGCTGCTGACGGACGCGGATCAGCTCGTCGAGGATATCGCGGTGATTGGCGTAGATGGCATTACGTCCAACGCGCGCCTCCCTCGCGAGAGCTGCGACGGTCAATTGCCGTTCGATCATCGGAGACCCCACGGAGCTGCGGGCCAGGCGGTCGAGGGCAGCGCGCAGCTTCTCGGCTGTCGCTTGCACGCGCCGATCAAGTGGGTTTGCGGCCGTCATCTTCGGCATGGGCTCCTCCTGTAGCGGAAAGATCGGAAAGGACACGCTCGCACTCGGCAATGCGCGTTCTGGCGAGAGCGATGCTCGATGCATCGAGTCGATCGTCGGCGACCAAAGCGATGTTGCGATCAAGGCGCGCTTGCCAGACCGGGCGGTGCCGCTCAGTGACTGCGAAGTTAGCGCAGCTCATGCAGGTGCTCTCGGTGCGCCACAGCGGGTTCGGACCGCGTTCGTCCCCCATGCAAGCGGCGGACTCGACGCGATAGACACAATACCCCCAGTCGCAGACGCCGAGCCGCATGCCGCTCTCCTCGATGAGGAAATCGACATAGCCGGCGAGTTCGCCGTCGCGGGTCCGGCCGCGGAAGCGCGACCGCGACGACAGCATGCGCCCCGCCTTGCCGCCAAGACGCGACGCGGTGAGCAACTCCTCGAGCGCAGATCGCGTCTCGTCGAGTGTTTGCGCATCGACGAGTTCGCCGAGATCAAAATCTGTTCCGACATAGGCGCTGTCGGTCATAATGCGGGTCACATGCCCGAAATGATGCTGCAAGGCATGAAGGCCGGTGCGGTCGCGCTTGCCGACGAAGCGGGCAAAGGTCTTACGGCCTTGGTGCGTGGTCAGACGCCAAGGCGTTCCATCGTCGTTGAGCGGCATGTCGATGAAAGCCGCAAATCTCTCGTTCAGACGGATAACGAGAGAACTGCCCGTTGGGACCTCCGGCACGCGGCGATCGATGATGCCGTTCCCGGCGATGGAGAGCCACAGGTCCAACCGGCCGCTCTGAGCGCGCAAGGGTTCTGAGAGACGGCGCAAGACGTCGACGGCACGCAGAACGGGCGGCGGCGCTGGCCAGAGGTGCGGCACGCCGGCATCGTTGCCGGCGGTCTTGAATATCCGGCCGCGGAGATAAGCAAAGGCTTCCGTCTTATCTGCGGACGGATGCTCCTCGACGCAGTGAGCATTGAGCGTCAGAATCTCCGAGGCTCTTGCGCCGACCAGATAGGCAATGGTGACGAAGCAAGCTTCCTGGATGCGATTGATCAGCCCGCGCAGGTGCCTCGTTCGCGTCAACGGCGGATGCCAGGGCACGTTCTCGCCCTCGATCGTGGAAAACCGAAATGAAGACACGAGTGCCCGGACGGCCTGCCGGTGAACGAAGAAGGAGCGACTTTGATCATCCATGCGAAACGGCACGGCCTGGTCGCGTAGTGCGATCACGTCATCGGCCGGCTGTCCGATGAGTCGGATCGCGGCCGAGACGAGCGGCACGGCGATGGCATCGGGCGTGAATGGCAGGCGCTGCACGGTATGGCGGCTGAATCCGGAATGAGCGCCTACGCGGTCTTCGTCGAACGGGTGCTCTGGTGGTGGGCATGCGAGCTTGCGCCGTTGCTGGTAGAGGGCGAGCAAAAGGTTGGCGTAGTCGTGACGGGTCCCAGGTCTGATCAGCGCGCCATTGTGTCTTCGTCGCCCGGCAATGTCGTGCATGAACCGGGCGGCGGCATCGCGATCGAGGTCGCCGAAGCTGCGCATTGCTTGGCCAGCCATCCATCGGATCAGGATGCGGAGCTTGACGGCCGCGGCAACAAGGGTTCTCGCGCGGGCGTGCCGCCTGCCTGGCGGCGGATCGAGGCGAAGCGACCACAAAAAGATGCGCGCATCTTCCAGCCAGCGGCCCCAACATGGGTCTGTGAAGCGGCTGCCGTCTGGCAGTTCGAAATCCCAATCGATCTGGAGCTGCGATCTCCGCAGGTCGGATCGCAGGCCATCGAGATGCCATTGCGGGTCCGACCATAGCGACTCTGCCGAAACCTTCTGCGGCGGATCAACGTCATGCGTGGGATCAGCTTGGAGCAGCATGATTACTCCAGCTCCGGCAGGGCGGGCATGTCGTTGGCAAGCGCACGCGCGGCCTCATGCATCGCAGCCGGGAAATCCGGAAGGATGTCCTGGGTGAGAATCCGCCACGACGGCGCGTAGAGGAGATTCCACCGTTGGGGGTCGAGCCGGTTGCGGGCTTGTTCGAACCGATCGATGGCGGCGAGGATACGCGCCAGATGTTCAGGGTCGATCGGGATCACGAGACCGGGACACGCAAGGCATCCGCCAAAATGCGGGCACAGGCGCTCGGCGCCATCTCGACCAGGAATGACCGGCGCGAGACAATCATGGGCGAAGGAAGCGGTGCCACGACGTTGGCCAAGCCGCAACGGCGCGCCTATAGGCTTGTCCCCGCGCACCCATGCGATCATCAGGTCTTGCAAGCGAGCGATCGTCTGGCGCTGTAAGCGTGTCGTCTCCTCGCTCTTGAGATACGTCTCGGTCGTCGCGGCGTTGGCGTGATTGAGGATCGATTGGGCCACGAGAATATCGCCGCCGGAGGCGCGATAGTGTTCGGTTGCGACAGTGCCGCGAAACAAAGCGGGCGCAAAGCCGGCGATCCGGGAACGCGTGCTGTCGGGATGTGCCGCGTTCCACTCATCGATGCGATGGTTGGCGCGCTTCGTGAATCGGAGGATAGCGCGCCTGAGGACGGAATGCTCGACCACCTCCGTGCGGCTACGAAGCGAATGGCGGGTGGACTCGGTATAGATGCTGCGCGTCAGAAATAGCCGATCCTGCTGCATGGGCGAAGCATCTGCAACAAGCGGTTCAGTCAGGGCCAGCATCATCGCGATCAGGTTCGGCGCGGCGTATCGTCGACGCCGATCGAACGAGCGGCGCTGCGCCTTCTGGAGACGCGCATTGGTCTTGGCCTTGTTCCAGTCGATGATCACGCGATGCTCGTCGAGCGGATGCGGGATGAGACAGTCGCGACGGATATGACGCAGCGGATCGGGATTGGCGGCGGTCTGGATGGCGATCGCCAGAAAGAACGGAACGAGCGTATCGGTAGTGATGTGAAAATACTGCGTGATGGTGCGATAGCCGCCCCAAGACTTGACGAGCGTGGCGGACTTGATCCCGTGTTCTTCGAGAACAGCCCTGTCGGGCATGCGACCGTCCTCGATGCGGCTGATCCGCCAAATCCATCGATCGAGCCCCTGACCGCGCAGTATCTTGGGCGGAAGCTCGGTGCGCCGGATGACATCCTGCCCATGTTGAAACCGGGCCCAGACCTCGTCGATCTCCTCGTAGCAGGCGCTGAGGATCGCCTTGATCTGATCGGACGGCAGCCGCCGGCGCGGTTGCTGATGCATTCGCCTGCCGGGAAAGGGATTCCAGGGAATCTCAAGATCGCGTGCGAGCGTTCCAGGTCGATTGCGCTGGCACCATGCGAGGAGCGGCCGAAATGTATTGAAGGCCGTGGCATGCGCACCGCGCGGCGCGCGGGAGGTCGACTGCGCCTTGAGCCAGAGCACGTAGCGGCCGAGCGCGGCGGTATCGACATCAGCCGCCGTCTTAATCGTCTCATCGTCGACAACGTAGCGGGCAAAGCGGAGGATCGCTGCCCAGGTCGTTCGGCGGGTCGTGGGCCTTTGGCCGACGCCATGCTCTCGGAAAGCCTGGACCATGAGCCCGCGCAGGTCGGCAGGCAGGCCGGAAAGCTGCTCGGGGTCGAACCGTTGGATTGGCCGACCTCCGGCATCGGTGAATATGACCTTATCGGTGATGAGGTCAGTTGCCGCATTGTCCGGCGCCGCAACCGTGATGCGCCGATTGATCGACTTCCTTTTACGCGCGGCCATGAGGCACCAACTCGCCGTAAAGATAGGCCAGGCTCTCGGCGAGCGTGTCGGCATGAAGTTCGACGCAGCGCAGATAGATTGCCGTTGACTGAATCGAGGCGTGTCCGAGCAGGACCTGCACAATCTTCAGCGGATTGAGATCTGGTGTTGTCGCCGCCTGCTTCTGCAGGCGCACGAGCATGGTCATCGCAAATGTATGGCGCAACCAATGGCCCGATCCTGTCAGCCCTGCCGCCTGAAAGGCCGTGCTGAACGCAGCGGAGAACCTCGCTCTCGACACGGGATCGCCGTTGCTGTTGAGGAACAGCGCTGATGACGGCCGATAACCGGGGCGGGTTCTGCGTCGGAGCTTCACCAGCGCCGCACGCTGTTCTCCTGCATACCAGTGGGTTCGGTCGATCAGCCGCAGCGGCGGATAGACGGTGCGCGGCCGGTCGCCCTTGGTCACGGTCAGCGGCATTCCGACGAGTGGGTCCACGTCGATGTCCACGTGAGCAACATCCGGCACCTGATGGAGCTGCAAGCCGCATAGTTCCTTGCGGCGCATGCCCGTGGCCAAAGCCCATTCGGCGATCAGGTCATAGGGCGACGAAAGATGCTGAAAAAGCGATTGGAGTTGATCGACGCGCAGCGGTCGCGGCAGACGTTCAACCTCCGAAACCGTCAGAGTGTTCGCCATCACGGTCGCAGGCCGATGATGCAAATGCGCCAGCATGCCCTGACGACGCACTGAGCGGAGCGACACCTCAACGTAGTCGAAGGGCAATGCTTCGATCAGACCGCGTCGATGCGCCCATGTATAAAAGCGGCAGACCGTCCGGATACGATCGTTCACGGTGGACCGGGCATAAGGTCGCCCGGTATGAGGGCTCGGCGTTGCCAGCATCCGATTCCGGTAGCCGGCGATCGTTCCCTCATCGGCGAGGCGCCAGTCCAGCTCGCTCTGCTCCAGGCTGTCGAACCAGTCATGCAGGTGCTCGCTATACGTCCTCAGCGTCTCCATCGCATGCGAGCGGCCGGGAATGGTGGCGAGTTCGATCAGGTAGCCGAAGGCAGGTTCGACAATCGACATCTGCGCGTCGAGCAAGATGGGGAAGCCTGCCGGAATCCCTTCAACACCGGGCACTGCCCGTACAATCGAAACCATCCTGCTCTCCGGTGACGAAGCACCCGGAGGTGCAAGAGGACATCGACATCGCCCAAGTGCTTACCGTGTCGATGAAACTGACAGATGACAGCACGCGAATAAAAGATACACGGAGCGCCTTCGGCGCGAGTCTTCCTTGAGATGCGAGGGGTTCCCCTCGCGCTCTCCCGTTCGCCACGTGGCAGAGGTGCAGGACTTCGCCTGCACCCCTTCAAATAGCTTGTCGTGTCGCCGCCGCGTCAAGCGTTGTCCTCGCTACGCTGCGGGAACGCTTGACTCGGACGTCTGCGTGCCAGGCTCTCAGGCAATGCCGCTAAAGGACACTTCTCAGCACATGACCTAAGCCGTTGCCGTTGACGGTGAAGTTGCCGATGGTAGCCATGTTCGTATCCTCTTTCGGTTCTCGGGCCGCGACCACCGCGGCCTCGATGGAAGTCGTTGACCGGAGGCGATTGGACCGCACCCACCGGGGTCCCCGTTGCGCTTGCGCAATGGGGTGGTCCTTAGGGCCGCCACGCAGTAGAGGGCGGCCAGGGCGAGGCTTTCTTGCCCCGCGAGGAATGGGCGCGCAACGGCCAGGGGAAGAAAGCGGAGACCGGCCGTTGCGGTCTTGGAATCGAGGCGGAGCGCAGCGACGACGGCCTTCGGTTAGACATGCCAAATCGAGGACGCACTGGGCGCGGCAAGCCGACCGAGAGGATGGGACTGGCGACGGGCACCTCACCACTGCGACGGCCGGCGTGCCGACGATGAAACGAGCCTTCAACCTGAGGTACATCCCGCGCGATCGATGCACCGGCAATGGCTCCGAACGCACTTCGCGGTTCGCCAAGCTGTCGCCGCCTCCAGAAGACGCCGATCCAGGCAGACCCGATCACCCTGAGCTGACAGTGACGACCCCGTCGCCGCACTGCCAGCCACGGCCCCGGATGAGGTGGCGAGGAACCCTCGCCATTCCCGGACGCAGAATACGCACAGCGGTTCACATGCGAAGGCTCCGCCACGAGGCGGGGCCTTGGTGAGCTCGCGAAAGGCGAGCGGTGGACGACAAGAAGTCCGAGCGCAATGTCCTTGCGCTCATGCCGCCTCATTGACCTCTGCCGCTTTCGGCTGGAGGCTGTGCAGGTACGTGACTGCGCGCTGCGCATGCGCGGCGGCAGAAAAGATGAACCGCTTGTCGTTGGAGAGCACCTCCAGCCACGATGCGAGATAGCTCGCATGGTCCGCGCGCGGCTCGAGCTCAGGCACGATCCCGAGGTCCGCGCTGAGGAAGCAGGCGCCGAGCTCCGCGACCAGCTCTTCGCGGGCGCGTTCGCTGCGGTCCTTGGCGTAGCGGCTGAGATCGCGGTTGACGCGGTGCGCCGGCGCCGTCCAGTGGACGCACTCGTGCGCCAGCGTTGCCGTGTAGCTCTCGGCGTCGCGGAAGCTCTCGAACGGCGGCATCTGGATGAGGTCGAGCGACGGGGCGAAGTACGCTTTGTCGCCGCCGTGCCGGATCGTCGCGGCGGTATTAGCGAAGAACGCGTCAGCGTGCGCAATACGCTGCGCCGGCGGCGTAGTCGGAGCCGCCGCGGACTTGTAGTACTGCTCGGGGAGCCCGTCGATCTGGTCGACACAAAACACCGTGTAGGCGCGCAGGAACGGCACCGTCCGCTCGACGTCGTCGCCGTTGTCGTCCGTCTCGGTCTTGGTGATCTTGTTGGCGTAGACCACTATCGTTCCGCTCTCACCCTTGCGGATGTGGCCGCCGAGCTCGAGCGATTGCTTGAATGTCATCCACGTCGACGACGCGAAGCCGCGCGCGACGGCTTCGGACCACAGCAGCACGACGTTGATGCCCTGATACGGCATCCCGTTGTGGCGCAGCGGCCGGGTGATGCGGCCGGCGGCATTTGCTGTGCTCCAAGGCCTCACCCACGGCCGCACCCCGCGCTCGAGGTCGGCGACGATGCGATCGGTGATGCGCGCGTAGACGTCGGCGCGCGGCTTCTCTTCCTTCCTGCTCATTTCAGTAACCTCCGTTTCGGAGACCGCGCCTGTCGCGGCCCCTCACGGGGTCCGCGGCGGCGGCATCTCGCGCTCGCGCACCCACCGGGCCGCAGCGGAGCGGAGGACGGCGCAGCCGTTGCGCGTGCGTGGTATCCGCCGCATGGACCACGAACCGGGAGGGGCCGCTGGCGCGGGGCGCCGATCGTTTTATTCTCGTTGGTTTTGTCTTGGTTTTGTCGGCGACACGAAAAAAGGGCCGGTCTCGCAACCGGCCCTTAGGGAGAGCGAAGTGAAAGGCGGGGCCGAAGCCCCGCCAGAAGCGTTATTCGAAAGCCGACATCTGGGCCGCGGCGGCCTTCTTCGAGACGGTCTCGCCGGCGTGTTCGACCTGCCGTTCGAAGGGCTTCCAGGCTTCGCCGATGACCTGCTCGTAGGCGGCGACGGCGCCCTCGGCCGCCATGCGGAGTGCGTGGGCCTGCAGTCCCATGTCGGCCGCGAACTCGCGTTTGCGCTGCGCCTGGCTGTCGAAGCCGACGGGGCCGTCGAGGTCCTCGTCGCGGGCATCGTTGGCAAGTTTGGCAGTGACCTCGCGCGCCTCGGTCACGGCGCGGGAGTAGAATTGGCCGGCGCCGTGGGCAGAGCCGACATAGGAGCCGACGATGCGCTGGAGGTGAATTTCCATCGCACGGTCGCTGAGCCCCTCTTTGAGGGCGTCGGCGGTCTCGACGACGAGCCGCTCGTGCAGGTCGCGGATGCCGTCGCTGTCGAGGACAGCGAGCCCGAAGCTCTCGGATATGCGCAGGGTCTGCGCCGAGTCGGGGCAGGCGAGGCGGACCATTTCGAGGGTCGTGCCGCGGCGGAGCGGGATGACGCGGGCTGCGCAGCGAGGAGAGCGGGCGGTCTTGGTCATGGTGTGATCCTTTCTCGGTTTCACCTGGGATGCGATTGGGCCTTTGCCGTCACTCCCTCGGGTGCGGTCGACCAGAACCGGCCCCAGCGGGCCGCTTCAGGGGGCGGCGGCTGCCAGCGCGAGCATGGGCGGGTTGCGGACAAGCGGGCCTTCAGGCCTGCGAAGGACGCGGCCCCCCATCGCGAGACGGCGGCCGGCGATCGCTCTGCGACTTGCCCTTGAAGCGGACCGCGGCCGGTTCAGACCGCAGCACAAACCGAGGGGGTGACGGTCAAGGGATCGGACTGCCCCCGAAACCGTGACAGGTCGCGTCATGCCGGCGTTCTCTCTGCCGACGCCTTGCGTTGCGCCCACGTGGTTCACCCCCGGACTGGTGCAGCTCTCCGGCTCTTCACCGCCGCGCAGCTGAAACGCGAAGGCGCGACCGAAACTCCGCAAGCGCCTTTTCCTGCCGATCGAGCTTGCGCGTGAGAGCGTCGATCTCGCCATGACGGGCCAGCGTGAGACCCGCGACGTGTTCCTGCAACAGCCGTTCATCGGCGGTCGTCCAGCTCGATGCGCTGCGGCCATGCTGGCGACGTTTCGCCCGTTCAGTGACCGTCAGCCGTTCGGCGCGCGCTGCGATCTGACGCTCGATGATGCCGAGATGACGCTGGGTCTCGGCTTGCGCGACTTCCATGCGCGCGAGCAGGATGCTCCTTTCTGAAGGCTCGATCATCGCACCACCCCCATGGGCCATAACGG
>JAHCKB010000055.1 GCA_026125985.1 Bradyrhizobium sp. | reverse complement strand
ATCCGCCAGGCCATCCTGAAGACGCCCATCGAACACAAGAACGGCATCGTGAGCGTTCCCACAGGCGCGGGCCTCGGCGTCGACATCGATCGGGAAGCGTTGGCGCGATGGGGCGCGCGATAAGCGTCGCTAATCCGCCTCCTCGGACGCTGTCTCGTAGGAACCGCGCCGGTTGTAGCCGCGCTCGCCGCGAAGCACCCGCTTTCTGCGGGGCTGCTCCATCTCGGCCTCACGCAACGCTGCGCGAACCTGCCGGGCGGATCTCATCGCGCGACGAATGGACTGCTCGGGCGAGTCCTCGTCGAAGAACAGCACGACCTCACAGGTCGGGCATTGCCGCGAGTAACCGTTCTGAAGCCGGCGCGCGCGATCGCGGAAGACACCCCGACAGCGGCGACAACGGACCTGAACGGAATCGTCCAACATCGCAATCTCGAATCTGGCTGGCTACGGCGCAAGAAGGCCGCGCTGGCTATCAATGGCCGGAGCAAAGCAGCACTGTTTGAATCAAATCCAAACGCCGAAGACGGGACGGACGACCTAGTTAACAATCCCTTAAGCGAGCGTGGTCGCTCCCGCAGCCCTGCGTTCGCGCCGCGGTGCGCCTAGAGGATCCGCCGTTTCGCGAGATTGCGCATCAGTTCGCCGATACCGAACGTCCACGGCTCGCACTCGTCGCTGCCGCGCATGCGGTTGACGAGCTTGCCGAGCTGCGGCGCTGCAATGGTGACGATGTCGTCCCGCTTGTGGGTGAAACCCTGACCCGGCGTGTCGCGATCCTTCACCGGTGCAAACATGGTGCCGAGGAACAGTGCAAAACCGTCGGGATACTGATGCACACTGCCAATGGTCTGCGCGACCAGATCGGTGGGATCGCGGCTGATCTTGCCGATGGAGGAATGGCCGTCGAGCACGAAGCCATCGGCACCCTGCACATGGAGGCCGACATCCATCTTCCTGACGTCGTCGAGCGAGAAGGTCTTGTCGAACAGGCGCAGCAGCGGGCCGATGGCGCAGGAGGCGTTGTTGTCCTTGGCTTTCGACAAAAGCAGCGCCGAGCGCCCCTCGAAGTCGCGCAGGTTCACGTCGTTGCCGAGCGCGGCGCCAACGATGCGGCCTCTGCTCGACACCACCATCACGACTTCCGGCTCGGGATTGTTCCAGGTCGATTTCGGGTGCAGCCCGGCATCCATGCCCGTGCCGACAGACGAGAGCACAGGCGCCTTGGTGAACACTTCTGCATCGGGGCCGATGCCTACTTCGAGATACTGGCTCCAGGCGTTCTGATCGATCAGCACCTGCTTCAGCTTCATCGCTTGCGCCGAACCGGGCTTCAGCTTCGACAGATCGTCGCCGACGAGCTGCACCACTTCCTTGCGGATCGCTTCCGCCGAAGCCGGATTCCCGCGCGCCCGCTCCTCGATCACGCGCTCCAGCATGGAGATGGCGAAGGTGACCCCGGCCGCCTTCAAGACCTGCAGGTCGAGCGGCGCCAGCAGCCATGGCTTGGTGCGGTCGCGGCGATCGGGCGGCGTGTTGGCCAGGATGGCGTCGAGGTCGCCGATGCGCGCACCCTTGGCCGCCGCGAGCGCCGCGGCAGGATCGTCCTGCTCGCACAGCGCACTGACGGTCGGAAAGTTCGCACTGACATCGAACACGCCGTCGCCGCGCACCGCGATCACCGCGGGCCCGCCCGTCTCCGGCAACCAGACGCGCCCCACCAGCGTGCCCGATGTGCCATCCTGCGGCAGGCTGTCCTTTGCCGTGAGCGTGATCATGATGCCTCCCAAACTATTCTTTTTCTCGGTGTGGATCTCAGCGAGCCTTGAGAATGCGCTGCCAAATGGTGCCGCCTAGCCTGTACCAACCGAGATAGAAGTAAAGCACCGTCAAGGCAAACAGCAGTAACGCCGGCCAGCCTTCGAGCTTGAACCCTTCGCTGGTCAGATTTCCGGTGAGCCCCCCGATCACATAGCCGCCGGCAAAGAACACCGTCAGGAAGTCGAGAAAGCCGGCGAGAGCGCGGCGCCAGAAGGGCTTTTCGGCAGGCAGACTTGGCGGTTCCGACATCGTGCTTCTCCCGATTGCGTAACGGCGCTCAACGCCACGGCTCGACCATGATCTTGGTATGCTTTTCCGGATTGGCGAGATCGGCGAATGCCTGTGCCACGCCATCGATACCGACGCGGCCGGTCACCAGAGAGGCGGCGTCGACAGTGCCTTCGGCTATCAAACGCAGCGACCAGGCGAATTCCTCCGGCGTGTAGCCGAGCACATACTGGACGTTGAGCTCCTTCAGTATCCCGAGCATCGGCTCGGAGCGGTCGCTCTCCATGCAGACGCCGACGACGACAATCCTGGCGTCGCGCGGCGCACCCTCGAACACCTGCTGCAAAAGACCAGGCACGCCGACGCATTCGAAGATCAGCGCCGGCTTGAGCGCCGGCAGCATCGCTTGCAGCGGCGGGCGCGTGGCCTTCTCCTCCGGCGACATCTGGGCGTGCTCGGCCCATGCGGCATAAGGTTGTGTGCGCGCCGGATCGACCACGATGTCGGCGCCCATCTTTTCGGCCAGCGCGCGGCGCACCGGCGAATAGTCGGCGGCGACGATCGGGTGCAAGCCCTTGAGCTTGAGGGCTGCGATCACCGCAAGACCGACCGGGCCGCATCCGATCACCAGCGGCACCTCGCCGCCCCTGATACCGGCCTTCGCCACCGCATGGACGCCGACAGCGAGCGGCTCGGTCAACGCGGCATGCTCGGCCGGCAAGCCGTTCGGCACCTCTAGCAGGAGGGGCTCGCTGAGCAGCATCTGTTCGGCATAGCCGCCGACATTGTCGTTGGAATAGCCGATGCCGGAAATCCCTTCCGGCGTCAGCAGCGCCGGCAGCGAGCACACTTTGGTGCCGGGCTTGAGCTTGCGCTCCGTAGCCGGGCCGTAGTCGAGCACCTCACAGCAGAACTCGTGGCCAAACACGATGTCGCGCGACAGGTCCATGGGCTTGCGGTGGGGAAGGTGCTTTGCCAGTTCCACCATGCGATGGGCGTGCTGGCGTGCATGAAGGTCAGAGCCGCAGATGCCGCAGGCAAGCGTCTTGACCAGCACCTGTCCGGGACCGGGCTTGGGTTCGGGCAGGTTATCGGCCACGATCTGGCCGTTGCGGAAAATAGCAGCGCGCATCCCTACCCGTCCTCCCTTTTGAAGGTTCCTTTGTCACAGCCGGGCAAGGAAGAAAAGAACGAAAGCAGGCCGCAGGACAAACTTCGATACCCGGCGGCTCTCGCAATCATAGACGCCCGCTATGGCGGTTTCCGAACCGTTTCCCTCCCGTTCCGCTAAGCTTCATCTCGTAGCCAGCAATTTCCGAAGGGGCAGACTTCATGGAAATGCACCAGATCCGTTATTTCCTGGCAGTGAGCCGTACGCTGAACTTCACGCGCGCCGCCGAGGAATGCAACGTCGCCCAGCCGTCGCTGACCCGGGCCATCAAGCAGCTCGAGGCCGAACTCGGCGGCGACCTGTTCCGCCGCGAACGCCCCGCCGCCCAGCTCACCGAGCTCGGCATGCGCATGCACCCGCTTTTGAAGCAGTGCTACGAGGCCGCAGCCGGCGCCCGCTCGCTCGCCACCTCCTTCAAAGGCGGCAAGGTGGGCACCTTGCGGATCGCCATTGCGGACGCGGTCGATATCGCGCTTCTGATCCCGCACCTCAACCAGCTCAAGCGGATGTTCAACACCCTGGAGTTCAAGCTGCTGCGTGGCAACAGCAAGGATATCGGCGAATATCTGAAGAAGGGCGAGGCCGAGCTCGGGATCGCCGTGGAAATCGATCGCGACTGGGACCGTCTCGATAGCTGGCCGCTGTTCACCGAACGCTTTCAGCTCGTCGTCAACCGCTGCCATTCGCTGGCCGGCAAGCAACAGGTCGAGCTGGAGGAACTGCAGCACCAGCAATTGCTGTCGCGCGGCTATTGCGAATATGCGGGACGGCTGGGTACGGCGTTGCGCGCCGGCGACATCGACATCGGCGGCAGTCACGACGTATCCTGCGAGCACGACCTGATCAAGCTGCTGGAAGCCGATATCGGAATCGCGATCATGCCTTGCAGCGCCTCGACCCCGGAGACGCTGCGCCGCGCCGAAGTCGAAGGCCTCGATGTCAAACGTACCGTGCAACTCTATGGCGTCGCCGGGCGCGAGCGTACGGCGGTGGGTGCCGCCGTGATGAAGATGCTGCGCGGCGCCGACTGGAACGCCTTCGCACAGCGGCCGGAAGTGCCGACGAAAGACGCGAAACCTCCTCTCTCCATCATCGCCGCCTGACCGGGAAGACAACAATGGCCGAGAAGACCGTCGCCGAACTCCTGCAACAGACGACCGAAGACAGTCGCATGATGGATGCGCCGCTCAGCATGCGCCTGCAGGCGGTCGCAGACGCAGTACGCCGGCTGCGGCCGGAATTCACCGCCGTCGTCGACCGCATGGTGGCGCGGCTGGAAGCCAATGAAGTCGGACGGAACGCGCCTGACGTCGGTGAGCCGATGCCCGAATTCATCCTGCCCGATCAGGACGGCCGACTGGTCCGGCTCGGCGAACTGCTCGAGGCCGGCCCCGTTGTGGTGTCATTCAATCGCGGCCACTGGTGCCCCTATTGCAGGCTCAATGCCGACGGGCTGGCCGAGATCGCACCCGAGGTCAGGCGGCTTGGCGGCAAGATTGTCGCGATCTCGCCGGAGACGCATCGCTATGGCGCAGCGCTGCGCGACTATGCAGACGCCCCCTTCCCCGTGTTGACCGACCTCGATAACGGCTATGCGCTGCTGCTCAACCTCGCCTTCTGGGTCGGTGACGAGAAACGGGTGGCGATGAAGGAAAGCGGGTTCGACATCGAACCCTATAACGGCAACAATACCTGGATGCTGCCGGTGCCCGCTACCTTCGTCGTCGGCCGCGACGGCCTGGTCAAGGCGCGCTACATCGATCCGGACTACCGGCGGCGGATGGAGCTGGATGCGATCCTGGAAGCGGTCGCCGCGGACGGCAGCGGCGAACGCCGGCTGCGCTCGGCTTGACCCGGATCGGCGGCCGCAGGCAAGGAATTCGGGCGTCGGCGGAAATGCTGCCCGTCGCCGTCGCGGGCGACTTGCAGCAGGGCGCGAAAAGCGCGAAGCTTGTTTGATACTCATGACCAACAGGCAAGCGGCCGTCGATGCTCCGTCGCATCCTCATACTGGCAGTCATGATCGCCGCGATCGCGGGCGGCGCGCGTCCCGCTTTGGCCGACAAGCGCATTGCGCTCGTGATCGGCAACTCGGCTTATCAGAATGTGGCCCGGCTCGATAATCCAAAAAGCGATGCCACTTTGATGGCGACGACGTTGCGCGGCCTGGGCTTCGCCCTGATCGGCGACGGACCGCAGCTCGATCTCGACAAGGCTAGCCTCGACCTTGCCGTGCAGAGGTTCGGGTCGTCGCTGCAGGGCGCGGACGTCGGCATGTTCTACTATGCCGGCCACGGCGTTCAGGTACGCGGGTCGAACTTCCTGGTCCCGGTCGGCGCCAATCCGACCCGCGAGGCGGACGTCGACTTCCAGATGGTCGATGTCAATCTGGTGCTGCGGCAAATGGAAGGCGCCGGGACGAAGTTGAACTTGGTCGTGCTCGATGCCTGCCGCAACAATCCGTTCAGCGGGCGCGGGTTGCGCTCGGCCGACGGCGGCCTGGCGCAGATGCGCGCGCCCGAGGGCACGCTGATTTCCTTCGCGACCCAGCCTGGCAATGTTGCACAGGACGGCGAAGGCAACAGCCCCTATACCCGAGCGCTTGCAGCAACGATCCGCAGGAGCGGGCTCGATATCTTCCAGACCTTCAACGAGGTGGGACTTGCGGTGAAGCGCGCGACCGGCGGATCGCAGCAACCGTGGGTCTCAAGCTCGCCGATCGACGGGCGGTTCTATTTCGTGCCGCCGCAACCCGCCGCAGCGACGCCGCAGGCGCCGGCGGCAACCGACCATGCAGCCCAAGCCTGGGCCGCAACCCGCGACAGCAACAGCCTCGCCGTTCTGGACACGTTCATTCGGCAATATGGCGACAGCATCTACGGGCCCTTTGCCCGCGCACGCCACGATGAACTCAGCAAGAGCCAGGTCGCGCTGGCAACGCCGAAGACGCCGCCGACGAAGCCGGCCGCGGCGCGGCTGACGCGGGGCGACGTGATCAAGCTGTTCGAGCCGTTCAACCAGGCGCTTACCAAGGTGCGCAAGAGCTATATCGACAAGCGTGACGAGAAGGAATTGATGGCTGCCGCCAATGCCGCGCTGCAAAGGGCCTTCCCTCCGCAGCAACAGGTTGCAAGCGCGGGACCGCCCGAACGGCGCACCGGCGGCGCCAGCGATGCGGTATACGACACGGCGATGGCCATCATGAACGAACAGCCGTCAGGCAGTGAAGATCGGCGCATCGTTGCCACTGCCATCAATGGCGCGCTAGCCTCGCTCGACCCTCATTCCAGCTACATGAATGCGAGCGAGTACCGCGACATGCAGGTGCAGGCACGCGGCTCGTTCGGCGGTGTCGGCCTCGAAGTGACCCTGGAAAGTGGCCTGCTGAGGGTCGTTTCGCCAATCGAAGGCGCCCCTGCCGACAAGGCCGGCATCCTGGCAAACGACGTCATCGTCAACATCGACGATGAATCGGCCCAGGGACTCAGCCTCAGCCAGGCGGTTTCAAAGATGCGCGGACCGGTGGGCAGCAAGGTGCGATTGAAGGTGATCCGTCCCAGGCAGGACAAGCCGATCGATTTCACGATCGTACGCGACACCATTCGGGTGCGTGCGGTCCGGTGGCGCGTCGAGGACAACGACGTCGGCTACGTCAGGATCACGACTTTCAACGAGCAGACCAACGCGGGCTTCAAGCAGGCGATCGCCGAAATCAGCAAGCAGGTCGCCAACGACAATCTCAAGGGCTACGTCATCGACTTACGCAACAATCCGGGTGGATTGCTCAACGAAGTGGTGTCGTTGACGGACGCGCTCCTGGAGCGCGGCGAAATCGTCTCGACGCGCGGGCGAAATCCGGAAGACACGCAACGGTTCAACGCAAAACCGGGCGATCTGTCCAGGGGCAAGCGCATCATCCTCCTGATCAACGGCGGCACCGCGTCCGGATCGGAAATCCTGGCGGGCGCGCTGCAGGACAACAAGCGCGGCACGCTGGTCGGCACGCGGTCTTTCGGCAAAGGATCGACCCAGACGATCTTCCCGCTCGGCGGCGACAATGGCGCCCTGCGGCTAACGACCCACCGTTTCTTCACCCCGTCCGGAACCTCCATCCAGGCCAGGGGCATCACTCCGGATATCGAGGTTCCGCAGGACGAGCCCGACAACGTGAAGAAGGGTGCGCCGGGGGGTGAAGCCACGCTGAACCGGCATCTGCCTAGTCAGGGCATCGAGCAGGTCGCGTCGCAATCCTACGTTCCACCGGATTCGAGGAACGACAAGGCGCTTCGCACAGCCGTGTCGCTGCTGCGCAATCCACCGGCAAAGCCGTCGCGCCGATAACCAGCGTGACGTGCAAAGTCTCGCGGCATGCGCTTATCTCGAATAGCGCACTACGTTCCTGCCGGCGTAAGATCGTTGACGTTGGAGAAGCCGGCCCTCGAAGGTGGCAGCAGCCAGATCAGCGCTGCCGGGCCTGGGCGGAACTGACTCCCGGACGGCGTTCCGTTAACCGAAACTTTGGCAAGTCAGGGCGAAGGAAGTCACGACGGCCAAGGAAGCCGGGACGCGAGTTTCGTTGACAGGACAGTCATTCAGCCGACATTTCGTGCGGGCTGTGGCCGCCGATACGAAACAGTCAGGCGTTGGGCGAGGACTCGCCGACAGCCTGAAGCAGTTGCGATTGTCGGACCCGTTCACGGTGAGCGGTGTAAAGGCCGCTGGCGACAATGAAGCCGGCGCCGACCACGGTCCAGACGTCGGGGATTTCGCCGAAGACGACGAAACCGAGGAAGGTCACCCAGAGCAACTGGGTGTAGGAGAACGGCGCGAGCACCGAAGCGTCGGCATAGCGGAAGGCGAGCACCACGATCCACTGACCTGCGGTGGAGGCGACGCCGATAAAGACGCCCAAGGCGACCGCCTGCCAGGTCGGCGTAACCCAAACGAAAGGCACCAGCATCGAGAGGATCAGAAGGCCGGCAATCGACGAATACGCCATCGTGGTGATGGCACGCTCGGTCGCGCTCAACATGCGCGTCATGATGAGCGTGCATGCCCAGGCCAGGGCCGACATCAGCGGAAAGAACGCAGCGACGTGAAACGCCGAGGTGCCGGGCCGCAGAATGATGATAACGCCGAGCAGGCCTACGGCGGTCGCCATCCAGCGACGCAGGCCGACGACCTCGTTCAGGAAGACGATCGATAGCGCCGTGACGAACATCGGCGCGACGAATCCGGTGGCCGAAGCTTCCGCGATCGGCAGGAAGCCGAGGCCGGTGATGAAGAACAGCGACGAGCCGAGCACGGCCGCGCCGCGCATGAACTGCAGCTTGCGACGGCCGGTCTTGAGCGCAAAAAGCGGTGAACCGGGAATCATCGCCGGCGTCATGATCAGAAAGAAGACCAGAAACCGGATCCAGGTGATCTCGATCGAGGGCAGCGACGAGGAGAGATATTTGGCGGTGACGTCCGAGAGACCGAGGAAGATCGTCGAGGCCAGGATCAGCACGATGCCCTTGAACGGCCGGTCGGCGCGCGCAGAGGGAGCCGGCTTGACGGGCTTGGGTTCGGGCAAAGATATCGGGGCGCTGTCCAGCCTGACGGCTGCGGCGGGAGGCGGATTCACGGTGGACTCAAGGGGTGGAAGTTCGAATCTATCGAGCCTCACAAGACGACAATTGGCGCTGCTTCGCAAGGCACGCCAGCGGGATGCCGATATGCGCTGCACGCGATTGCAACACTTTGTTAACAATGTGGCCGCGTCGTGCTCACAACATCGGCAGACTGTGCGGCTTCGGCCCACGGGGAAATGCGGCGTCGATCGCGGCGATCTCGGCTGCGTCGAGCGTCAGACTTCCGCCGCCCGCATTGTCCGCGGCATGTTCCGCCGATGAAGCCTTGGGAATGGGAAACAATCCCGGCGCGCGGGCAAGAAAACTGAGCGCCACCTGATGCGGCGTGGCCCCGTGGGCATCCGCGATCGACTGCAGAAGCTGGCCGCCCTGGCTGCGCGGCGAAGGAAACTCGTTATGCCCGAACGGCGAATAGGCCACGACGGCGACGCCGTGCTTCGCACACCAGGGAATCACTCCATGCTCGATGGCCCTCTCCTGCAGATGATAGAGCACCTGGTTGCAGGCGATCCTGCCCCTGCCCGAAACTGCACGCAGTTGATCGAGGTCATCGGTGTCGAAATTGCTGACGCCCCAGGATCGGATCTTGCCAGCCGCCACGAGTTCCTCAAAAGCGGCAACCGTGTCCTCAAGCGGATAAGACCCGCGCCAATGCAGCAGATAGCAGTCGAGATAATCGGTCTTGAGCCGCTTCAGCGAGCGCTCGCAGGCGGTGATGGTGCCGCGCCGCGAGGCGTTGCTCGGCAGTACCTTTGAAACAATGAAAAGATTTTCGCGCTGGCCGGCAATCGCATCGGCGATGACGAGCTCGGCATCGCCGTACATTTCGGCGGTGTCGATATGGGTCATGCCGAGTTCGATGCCGCGCTGAAGCGCCGCAATGGCGCGCTTGCGGTCGCCGCGGTCGAGATACCAGGTGCCCTGCCCGATCAGGGAAACCTGCGGACCGCCTGCGCCAAAGGGTTGCTGTCGCACGATTGCCTCATCCACCGGAATGCGATGAGGCACATGCTAGCCTATTTTTTCGGCGCGCACGTCATCCTTCGGGACATAGCTTCGCCGCCCCTCAGAAGGGGACCGCCGGCATCAGTGACTGATCATCCACGGCCGCGATGTCGGAAAGCCCTTGGCGCCCCCCTTCGTCTTCGTCATCAGGCGCGCCGGCTTCTTGCCGGAACAACAGCCGCACCCCGGGCCATGAGAGGCCTTGTATTCGGCCATCGTCTGCGGCGCGTGCCGGCTGCGTTCGTTGGTGGCATGCGCCTTGCGCCGGTCCGACGGCATGCAGAAGAAGTTGGGCGCGGTCAGGATCACCCGCGGCGAAGGCTCCTCGCATTGCGGACAATCCTGCGGCAGGTCGCATTCGGACATCGGCCTGATATCGGTGAACGGGCCGCAATCGTTGCAGAAATATTCGTAGACGGGCATCTCAATTCCTTGCGCGATGCTTTTCAGAAGAAGGTCATGTGATGTGCGAGGTGGGTGCGGGGCGGCAAGAAGGACCGTCCCGCACCCCGTCGCGCAGGGATCACTTGTCCGGCGAGAGCGGCATCTGGATGTCGCCCTTGATATGCTTGATCGGGCCCGCCGCCGACGGCATCACGTCGAAGTCGAAGATCTCTGTCGGCAGCCACAGCGTGGCGCAGGCGTTGGGCACGTCGACCACGCCCGAGATATGACCCTGGCATGGCGCGGTGCCGAGGATCGAATAGGCCTGGGCGCCGGAATAGCCGAACTTCTTCAGATACTCGATCGCATTCAGGCAGGCCTGGCGGTAGGCGATGTGGACGTCGAGATAGTGCTGCTTGCCCGCCTCGTCGACCGAGATGCCCTCGAAGATCAGGTAGTCCTTGTAGTTCGGCGTGATCGGCGACGGCTTGAACAGGGGATTCTTGATGCCGTACTTCGCAACGCCGTCCTTGATGACATCGACCTTGAGATGCAGCCAGCCCGCCATCTCGATAGCGCCGCAGAAGGTGATCTCGCCGTCGCCCTGGCTGAAGTGCAGGTCGCCCATCGAGAGCCCGCCGCCGGGCACATAGACCGGGAAGTAGATCTTCGAGCCGCGGGAGAGATCCTTGATGTCGCAGTTGCCGCCGTGCTCGCGCGGCGGCACGGTTCGTGCGCCCTCGGCCGCAGCCTTCGCTTTCGCGTCGCCCTTCATGCGGCCCATATGTGCGGTCGGGCCGAACGGCGGGTTGGCAAGACCGGGCACGCGCGTCGGGTTGGTGGCGATCAGCGCCGTCTCGCGCTCGTTCCATGTCGCAAGCAGCTTCGGATCGGGCAGGCAGCCGATCAGGCCGGGATGGATCAGTCCGGCGAAGCTGACGCCGGGCACATGACGGGACGAGGTGTAGAGGCCGTGGATGTCCCAGATCGACTTCTGCGCCAAGGGGAAGTGATCGGTAAGGAAGCCGCCGCCGTTCTGCTTGGAGAAGAAGCCGTTGAAGCCCCACAGGCTCTCCTTCAGCGGGCCGACGTCGAGAAGATCGACCACCAGGAGGTCGCCCGGTTCGGCGCCCTTGACGCCGATCGGGCCGGACAGGAAGTGCACGATCGACAGGTCGATATCGCGCACGTCGTCGGCCGAATCGTTGTTCTTGATGAAGCCGCCGGTCCAGTCGTAGGTCTCGATGATGAAGTCGTCGCCCGGTTTGACCCAGGCCACCATCGGAATGTCCGGATGCCAGCGATTGTGGATCATGTCGTTGTCGTAGGCCGACTTGGAAAGATCGACCTTGATCAGTGTCTCTGGCATCGAGATGCTCCCCTTTTTTACAAGCCAAATTGCACAGTTCAGACGGACAGGTATTTCGATATTTGCGCCGCATCGACGCCGTCGCGCGGATCGTCGCGGACGATCTCGCCGTTTTCGATCACGAGAACGCGGTCGGCGACGTCGAGCGCAAAGCTCAGCACCTGCTCGGACACCACGATCGACAGTCCGCGCTCGTCACGGATGCGCTTGAGGGTGCGCGCCATGTCCTTGATGATGGACGGCTGAATGCCCTCGGTCGGCTCGTCAAGCAGCAACACTTTGGGCTGGGTCGCGAGCGCGCGCGCGATCGCAAGCTGCTGCTGCTGGCCTCCCGACAGATTGCCGCCGCGGCGATTCTTCATCTCCAGGAGAACCGGAAAAAGCTCGTAGATGCTGCCAGGCACCTCGGATTCGCCGGATACCACGAGGCCGGTCTCGATGTTCTCCTTCACCGTCATGGTGGAGAAGATCATGCGGCCCTGCGGCACGTAGGCGAGGCCCTTTGCGACGCGCTCGTAGCTCTTGAGCGGCGCCAGTTCGGTGCCGTCCATGGTCATCGAGCCGGTCTTTGCCGGCAGGATGCCCATCAGCGACTTCATCAGCGTGGTCTTGCCCATGCCGTTGCGACCCATGATCGCGACGATCTCATTGGGCGCGACGGAAACATTGAGGCCGTGCAGCACCTCGCTTTGGCCGTAGGCGACATGAAGATTGGAGATTGAAAGCATCGCCCGCTCCTTACTTTCTGCGCATGATGTCGTCCGTAGGCCGGACTCCGCTTTCCAAGTTCATGCGCTAGTGTCCCAGATAGACTTCGATGACCTTGGGGTCGTTCTTGACTTTCTCCATCGTGCCCTCGGAAAGGATCTGCCCCTGGTGCAGCACCGTGACCTTGTGGGCGATGTCCTCGACGAACTTCATGTCGTGCTCGATCACCAGCACCGAGCGGTCCTTGATGATGCGATTGAGGAGCTCGGCGGTCTTGGCGCGCTCGGAAACGCTCATGCCGGCGACAGGCTCGTCGAGCATCAGCAGGTCGGGGTCCTGGATCAGCAGCATGCCGATCTCGAGCCACTGCTTCTGGCCGTGGCTGAGTTGGTCGGCATAGGTGTCGAGGCGATCTTTCAGGAAGATCATCTCGGCGACTTCCTCGACCCGCTCCTTCACGGTCTTGTCGCGCTGGAAGGTCAGCGAACCGAACACCGAGCGGCCCCGCGGGAACGAGATTTCCAGATTCTCGAACACGGTGAGATCCTCGAACACCGACGGCGTCTGGAATTTGCGCCCTACCCCCGCCTGGACGATCTCGTTCTCCTTCAGTCTGGTCAGATCCTTGCCGCGAAACTGGATCGAGCCGGACGTGGCCTTGGTCTTGCCGCAGATCAGGTCCAGCACCGTGGTCTTGCCGGCGCCGTTGGGGCCGATGATGACCCGGATCTCGTTTTCCTCGACGTAGAAGGACAGGTCGTTGACGGCCTTGAATCCGTCGAAGGAAACCGTGAGCGCCTCGACCGCGAGCAGGAATTCCTTGGGCTGATGTCCGATGATCATGGTGGCCTCCTCACTCCGCCGGCGCGCCGTCGGCGACGGAATTGCTGCTCCAGCCGTTGCCGGTTTTCGATTTGCGTGACGCGAGCAGCCGATCGATGCGCGGCTGTACATGATCGGCCCAGATTCCGGACAACCCGTTCGGGAAGGCCAGCACGACGGCGATGAAGAGTCCGCCGAGGCCGAACAGCCAGAGCTGAGGAAAGGATTCGGACAGCGACGTCTTGGCGAAGTTGACGAGCAGCGAACCCCAAACCGCACCGAAGATCGACATTCGGCCCCCGACCGCCGTGTAGATCACCATCTCGATCGAGGGCACGATGCCGACAAAGGACGGCGACATGAAACCCACCTCGAGGGTGAACAGCGCGCCGCCGATCGCTGCGAACACTGCCGCCGCGCAGAAGGCGAATATCTTGAAGTTGGCGACGCTGTAGCCGGAGAAGCGGACTCGATCCTCCTGCTCGCGCATCGCAACCAGGATACGGCCGAGCTTGGTCAGGCGGATGAACTGCGCCGCCACGATGCAGGCAAACAGCAGCACCACCTCGACGAAGTAGAGAATGAACTTGGCCTGGTCGGTGCGGATGTCCCAGCCGTGCAGGGTGCGCAGATCGGTGATGCCGTTGATGCCGCCGGTATAGCCCTGCTGTCCGATGATCAGGATGGTCATGATCGCAGCGATCGCCTGCGTGATGATCGCGAAATAGACGCCGCCGACCCGGCGCTTGAACATGGCCGCACCGATGATGAAGGCGAAGATCGTGGGCACCAGGAAGATCGCGAGCAGCGTGAGCGGCAGACTGTGGAACGGCTTCCAGAAGAAGGGCAGCTGGGTGAGCTGATTCCAGTCCATGAAATCGGGAATGCCCGGCGTCGACTGGATCTTGGTGTTGGCGACGCTCGAAGCCTCGAGCTTGAGATACATCGCCATGCAGTAACCGCCGAGGCCGAAGAATACGCCCTGCCCCAGACTCAGAATGCCGCCATACCCCCAGCACAGCACCAGCCCGATCGCAACGAAGGCATAAGTCAGGTACTTGGCGACGAGGTTGAGGCGGAAGATGTCCAGCGACAGCGGCAGGATGACGAACAGCAGCACAGCCAGCGCGATGAAGCCGAGCAGTTCGGAGCGATTGAAGAAGCGCGTGTTGATGATCATGACCCTGCCTGCTTGCTGTTACTTGCGGACCTTGAGTGCGAAGAGCCCCTGCGGCCGCATCATCAGGATGGCGACGATCGCAAGCAGCGTGAGCACCTTGGCCATCGATCCCGACAGGAAGAACTCCATGGTCGACTGAGCCTGCGAGATGGTGAAGGCGGATGCGATGGTCCCGAGCAGGCTGGCCGCGCCCCCGAACACGACGACAAGGAAGGTGTCGACGATGTAGAGCTGCCCCGCGGTCGGACCGGTCGAGCCGATCATGGTGAAGGCCGAGCCCGCGATGCCGGCGATGCCGCAGCCGAGGCCGAACGTGTAGCGATCGACCTTCTCGGTGTTGATACCGACGGCGCCGGCCATGACGCGATTCTGTACGACGGCGCGGACCTGGCGGCCCCAGCGCGACAGGAACAGGACGTAGGAGACCGCGATGGTGATCAGTACCGTCAGGGCCATCACGAACATCCCGTTGATCGGGATCTGGATCGCATCGGTCACCTGCCAGGAACCCAGCATCCATTGCGGCAGTTCGACGCCGACCTCGCGCGCACCGAAGATGGAACGATAGGCCTGCTGCAGAATGAGACTGAGACCCCAGGTGGCGAGCAGCGTGTCGAGCGGGCGGCCATAGAGGAAGCGGATGATGCTGCGCTCGATCGCGACGCCGACGGCGCCGTCCACCAGGAAGGCGAGGGGCAGCGCGATGACGAGCGAAACGTCGAACAGGTGCGGCGCCGACGTGCGGATCACCTCCTGGACGACGAAGGTGGTGTAGGCGCCCAGCATCACCATCTCGCCATGCGCCATGTTGATCACGCCCATCACGCCGAAGGTGATGGCGAGGCCGATAGCGGCCAGCAGCAGCACCGAGCCCAGCGAGATGCCGTACCAGACGTTCTGCAGCACGCTCCACACCGCGCGCGTCCGCTCGAGGCTGTCGATCGCCGCTTCGATTGCAGGCTTGAGATCAGCGGGTGCTTCCGCCAACGCGCCGGTGAGGATGGTGATCGCCTCGCGTCCGCCCCACTCGGCGATGCGCTGCGCCGCGGCCGCCTTCTCCGCGCTCGACGCGTCCGTTTTGAGGACGATGGCAGCGCGCGCCACGTCCATGACGGTCTTGATCTCGGGATCGGCTTCCGCAGCGAGGGCGCTGTCGAGCAGCTCGAGAGTGTCGGGGCTGGCGTCGCGCAGCACGCTCAAAGCTGCGGCGAGCCGCGTGCCGCGATTCTCGCTCAGCAGCGTCATCTGACCGATGAGCGTACGCAGCGCGCGCCTCAGGCCGTTGTTGACCTTCACCTTCTCGACATCGCCCTTGGCGAACTCGCCCAGGGATGACGCCGTCACGGGGTCGGTGGCGAGGACCCCGGCGCCCGATGTTTCAACGAACACGACCTGGCCGCTCGCCTCGATGACATAGAGCTCGCCGTCGGTGAGCGTCTGCAGCACCGGCACGGCCCGCGGATCGCCAGTCGCCGCGAGCGCCGTGGCTGCAACCTCGCGCTCCTTGAAGTTACCCAGGGGCAGAGCGTTGACCAGCGCCGTCAGCGTGGCGTCGTCGGTCTGCGCCTGCGCAGGAGCGCCGAAGGCGAGGGCGAGGAGGAGCGCAATTATCGGGATCAGTCGGCCTGCGTTCATCGTTGCCCTGGCGGTCGGTGGGAGAGGCGAGGGCGGCGGACCGCCGCCCTCGCGGGTCGTGTCCGGCTTACTGCGCGGCGCCGCAGGTCTTGGTCTCGGTGTTGTAGTTGCCGCAGTTGATCGGGTCGGTCCAATCGGCCTCGATCACCTTGCTTTCGGGCAGGAAGTCCGACCACGCATCGCCCGGCACATCGGGAATCTCGGAGACGACCTCGAACTGGCCGTCGGCCTGGATTTCGCCGATCAGCACCGGCTTGGTGATGTGATGGTTGGGGAGCATCTTGGCGATACCGCCGGTCAGGTTCGGCGTCTCAAGGCCGATGATCGCCTTGAGCACCGCGTCGGTGTCGGTGGTGCCGGCCTTCTCGACCGCCTGCACCCACAGGTTGAAGCCGATCACATGGGCTTCCATCGGGTCGTTGGTCACGCGCTCGGGATTGTTGGTGAATGCCTGCCAGTCGGCGATGAACTTCTCGTTCTCGGGCGTTTCGACCGACTGGAAGTAGTTCCAGGCGGCGAGGTGACCGACGAGCGGCCCGGTGTCGAAGCCGGCAAGCTCTTCCTCGCCGACCGAGAAGGCGACGACGGGAATGTCTTCGGCCTTGATGCCCTGGTTGGCGAGTTCCTTGTAGAACGGCACATTGGCATCGCCGTTGATCGTCGAGACCACCGCCGTCTTCTTGCCGGTCGAGCCGAACGCCTTG
>JAHCKB010000054.1 GCA_026125985.1 Bradyrhizobium sp. | reverse complement strand
CATCATCCGGGTCCGCGACGTTACCGTACAATTCGGCAAGACGCGGATCCTCGATGGGCTCAACCTCGATGTCCGGCGCGGCGAAATCCTCGGCTTTGTCGGCCCTTCCGGTGCGGGCAAATCGGTACTGACACGCACCATCATCGGACTGGTCCCGAAAGTCGCCGGCCGCATCGAGGTGTTCGGCGTCGATCTCGACGCCGCCGATGCCGGCCAGCGCCGCGCGGTGGAGCGTCGCTGGGGCATCCTGTTCCAGCAGGGCGCGCTGTTCTCCTCGCTCACGGTGCGCCAGAACATCCAGTTCCCGGTCCGCGAGTACCTCAATCTCTCGCAGAAACTGCTCGACGAGATCATGGTCGCCAAGCTGGTAATGGTGGGCCTGCGCCCCGAAGTCGCCGACCGCTATCCGTCGGAACTCTCCGGCGGCATGATCAAGCGCGTGGCGCTGGCCCGCGCGCTCGCGCTCGATCCGGAACTGGTGTTCCTGGACGAGCCGACGTCCGGTCTAGATCCGATCGGTGCCGGCGATTTCGACGAACTGGTCCGTACCCTGCAGCGCACTTTGGGACTGACCGTTTTCATGGTAACCCACGACCTCGACAGCCTTTACACGGCCTGCGACCGCATCGCCGTTCTGGGCAACGGGAAAATCATTGCCGCGGGATCTATCGCCGACATGAAGGGCTCGCAGCACCCCTGGTTGAAGCAGTACTTTAACGGCAAGCGCGCCCGCGCCGTGGTGGTTTAGGAGCGATTGATGGAAACCCGGGCGAACTATGTCCTGATCGGCGCCTTCACGCTGGCGGTGATCGCGGCTGCGTTCGGGTTCGTGCTCTGGTTCCAGAGCCTGCATACCACCAAGCAGAGGAGCCCGCTGCGGGTCGTCTTCGAGGGGCCGGCCTCGGGTTTGCGCAACGGTGGCAGTGTCAATTTTAACGGTATCCGGATAGGGGAAGTGATCTCCGTGAAGCTCGACAACCCGCGTCGCGTTGTCGCGTTGGCCATGGTCGAGAACAAGGCGCCGATCCGCAAGGACACCTTGGTGGGGCTTGAGTTCCAGGGCCTCACAGGCGTTGCTGCGATCTCGCTGAAGGGCGGCGAGGAGAGCGCGCCCCCAGTGCCGCTCGACGAAGACGGCGTGCCGGTACTGACCGCCGATCCTAATGCGCTGCAGGACGTCACCGAGGCGATCCGCGCCACGCTGCAGAACGTCAACCGGCTGGTTGCCGAGAACCAGCAGTCGGTAAAGAACTCGCTGAACAACCTCGAGACTTTCACCGGCGCGCTGGCGCGCAACTCGGCCAAGATCGACAACGTCATGGCGCGCGTCGACGGCGTGATGGGCAAGGCGGACAGCCTGATGCTCGGGCTGAACTCGATCGGCGGCGGGGCGACCGGGGGCGAGCTGGCGGCGATGGTGAAGGCGATCAAGGATCTCGCCGAGGACTTCGACAAGCGCTCCGGCGCGTTGATGGCGGACGGACGCCGCACGCTCTCCGACATCAGCCGCGCCGTGAACAATTTCGACCGCAACCCGACGCGGGTGATTTTCGGCGGCGGCAGCCCGGCGCCGGCCGAGCCCCCGAGGCAGGGCACGCAGTCGCGGCGGCCGTAGCAGACGCGGTGTGCATACCGCCGAGCGTGTCGGTCGCGCCTATGTCCCTGCCGCCACGCGCCGGCTTGAAGCGAGCCTGGTCAGCACGAGCGCCCCGACGCAGATCGCAAAGCCGATGATATCGGTCATTCCCTCGGGCACCAGCATCAACAGTCCGCCAACTCCGACGATGATCCGAGACCAAACGGGCAGTCGCCCGGCCCAGTAGAAATATCCCTCGAACGACGCGGCGAGGAGAACGACGGCTGCGACGGCCGTGGTCGCTGCCTGGAGAACCTCCATCAACTCGCCCTTGAGGATGAGCGCCGGCTGCAGCACGAAGAGCACCGGCAGCAGGAACAGGAGACACCCGATCCGGATGGCGCGCAGTCCGACCTGGATCGCGTCAGCCTTCGCGATCGAGGCGGCGGCGATCGCTGCCAGGGCTACCGGCGGCGTGATGAAGGACACAAGCCCCCAGTAGAATACGTAGAGATGCACGGCCATGGGATCGAGGCCGGTTGTGATCAGCGCAGGCGCGAGCACGATGGCGAGGAAGATGTAGCAGGCGGACGCCGTCATGCCCATGCCGAGGATGAAGCTCGTGAGAGCGCCGGTAGCAAGCAGCAGCATGATATTGTTGCCGGCGTACTGCACGAGTTCGCGCGAGAACGAGTTGGCGACACCGGTGATCGACAATGCGCCGATGATCAAACCGATGCCGGCAATCAGTCCGACGATTTGCGCGACGGTCTGTCCGACATCGACGACAAGCCCGGCAAAGTAGCGCGGCGTGAAGCCCAGCGCGCGTGCTCGAACGATTGCGATCAGCACCAGGAAAAGCGAAACCCAGAAGGGCGCCTCGCCCTCGAGACGCCAGACCAGCAACAGCAGGGTGAGCGCAATCAGCGCGCCGATGTAGTACCAGCCGCCGATCAAAGTATGCATGAGGGGCGGCACCTCGTCGGCGCTGGTTCCGCGCAGCCCGTTGCGCGCCGCGTAGAAGTCCGTTTGCATGAACAGCGCGAAGAAATACAGCAGCGCCGGCAGGAATGCGGCGACGACGACATCCGCATAGGGCACGTTCAGGAAGTTGGCCATGATGAAGGCCGCTGCACCCATGACAGGCGGCATCAGCGCGCCACCCGTCGACGCGCAGGCTTCGATGGCGCCGGCATAGGCTGCGGGATAGCCGCAGCGCTTCATCGTGGGAATGGTGAGCGTGCCCGTGGTGAGCACGTTCGATGTCGGGCTGCCGGAAAGCATCCCGAAGAATCCCGATGAAACGATCGCCACTTTGGCAGGACCGCCGCGCGTCGTCCCGAGAAGGGCGGACGCGAAGTCCATGAAGAAGGCGCCGCCGCCGGTCGACGCCAGGACGACGCCGAACACGAGGAAGCCGATCAGCGTGTCCGCGACGACCTGCATCGGAATGCCGATCAGACTCTCGAGGCCATAGACGTGTTCATTGAGTGCCTGGCCGAGATCGAGTTGCACGCCCCAGAGAAAGCCGGGCATGTGGCCCGCATAGAGCGGAAACGACGCAAAGATGAGACAGAAGACGAAGAGAATCATCTCGCCCGTGCGCCGGAGCCCTTCGAGGACGAGGGCAATGACAACGCCCGCCACGATCTGCGCTTCGAGTGGCCCGGTCGTGTTCCAGCCCGCGTCGATAACGTATTGCGCCCGCGAGGCAATCCAGGTGGTCAGGCCCAGCAGGGCAGCAGCGCAAATCCAGTCGTACCACGGCACGGGACCGCGCCACGGCTTGCGCGCAGGAAAGGCAAGGAAGCCAATCGCACCAAATAGGCCGATCATCAGATAGTAATAGGCCGTGCTGATCGGTCGAAAACCCCCGAGGCCCAGATTGAAAACCTGATTGATGGAGAGCACCAGTCCGAGCGTCGTCAGGACGAACGTTGCCCAGAATGCGTGTCCCTCGAGCCGCGCCGAGCGCGCTTCGGGATCTTCAATTGTCGGTGTTGCGACCTCAGCCTCTTCGGTCGTCATCGCTGTCATCCCCCATAGATCCGCCGCCGATCACAATCGGGGACTTCGAGTAGCGTGCTGAAACTAGAAGGGCGGACGCGTCGGCGCAATCAACCGTCGCGCCCGCCTCATCGTGTCGGAACTAGAGGGTCTTGAGAGCCTCGGCGCGACGCGGCATCCAAAGCTCACGCAGCTTGGCGGCATCGGCATCCTTTGCGGCGGGGTCCTTGGCCATCATGTCCGCCCAGGTTTTCCGGAGCAGGGCGTGACGCTTCACGATGCCGTCCTGCCATTTCTGGTGCTCGGGCGTCCAGACGTTCTTCTCCTTGAGGAGCTTGATAGCGCCATCGTGGAACGGCGCGTCCATCGGGTAGGCGCCGGAGTTCTTGACTTCCCAGCGCTCCATGATGGGCGAGGCGGACTTGTAGGTGTCATAGGTTTCGACGATCGCCTTCGTAACAGCGTAGACCTCGTCCACATTGGCGTCGCCGTAGACGGTAATCATGGGATACCTGTAGCCCATGACGGCCCGGGGTTGTTCCTTGGACACGCCTGAACCGAACGTCTCGGTGTAAGGCGCCGCGAGCGGAATGGCGCGCTGGATCTTGTTCCACAATTCCTTGTCGGTCGCCGGAAGCTCGATCCAGTCGATACCGTAAGAACTTGCCTCAAGTTCCTTGAGCGAAACGGTTGTCAGCGCCGCACCTACGGCATCCGCACGACCCTCGATGAGCGCTTTGATCGTGGCGCCGTAGCTTGGGAATTCGACGACCTGCATATCGCTGTAGGAGATGCCCCCGGCATCGAGGATGGGCTCGATCTTCGCGTTGACGGACGTATTGGCCTTTGCGACCGCGTACCGCTTGCCCTTGAGGTCTTTGAGCGTCTTGATGCCGCTCGTCTTCGTCACGCAGATGGACAGCGAATTCACGCGACCCAGCAGACAGCGCAGATCCTGCGGCCCCCAGTTCGGCGCAGCATATTCGTAGAGACCCTCTGCGGCGAAGAAGACCTCGGTCGCCAGCCAGCCATGTGATACGCGACGGTCCTTCACTGGCTGGATGCGGCCGATCGACGTGCCGGACGGCTGGAGGCGGACGCGTGTGCCATACGTCTTGCCGAGTGCGTCGGCTACGGCCGAGGCCTCCACGTAGCCGGATGCGCCGACATCGTAGACGCTCCAGATCATGGTCGAAGGCAGACCGGGTAGCGATTTCGTCTGCGCTGCAGCGAGGTCCGGAAGCAGTCCGGCGCCCAGAACAGCACCCATGCCGCCAAGATAGGCTCTGCGATCAATCTCCATGTGCGTCTCCTTGATGTGCAAGCGGTTTTTTGAATTTTGTCGGCCCTGTAAACCACCTCGGCTACGGGCATGCAAGGCGGCGCTTCTGCGTGCATAGGAGGTAGGATTTTTCTTGCACGGATGCCGTTGGGCATCGGCAGCCTCAGCCGCGGCAGCGGCATACCGGTCGACCACGGGTCCTGCCGGGGCACGGAATAAGCAGCCGTCGCAGCCATCGCGGCCGGGCGGCCTCAGGGTGCTTGGCAGAAAAAATCTGGCGCCCCCCTTGAAACCAAATCGGGCTTTTCCAGATTATTTTCCGCCACCGCGGAGGTGGCGCCGGGGCCTGAAGGGCCCGGCAGGAGACGGGCACCGGTCGTGTCCGGTGCCGCTCGTAACCAACTTGCTCTTTGGAGGATTTGGCTATGCGCAACTACGACTTTGCCCCCTTGTGGCGTTCAACCATCGGCTTCGACCGCCTGTTCGATCTCGCGGAGACCGCCCAGCGGGCGACCGAGGACAACTATCCCCCCTACAATATCGAGCGGCTGGCGGAAGACCGCTATCAGATCGCTCTGGCCGTCGCGGGCTTCGCCCCCGGCGAGATTTCGGTGACCGCCGAGCAGAACGTGGTGACCATCGAAGGCAGCAAGACCGAGAAGAACGATCGCGACTATCTCTATCGCGGCATCTCGGCGCGCTCGTTCAAGCGTCAGTTCAACCTCGCCGATTATGTGCAGGTGAAGAGCGCGGTCTTCGAGAACGGGCTGCTGAAGATCGAGCTGATCCGCGAGGTGCCGGAAGCGATGAAGCCGCGGCGCATTCCGATCGGCGCGACCGCCGGTAACGTCCAGCAGCTCGAGGCCAAGGCCGCTTAGCATCCGCCATCACTGCGGCTTCCCACCCGCCCGCGTCAGCGCGAGCGGGATGGGGGGCGGTTGTTCGAACAAGACCTGGGAAGAATCAAATGATCGATCATCTCGACAACGTTGTTGACTTGAATTCCATCCTGCATCCGGGCTCGGTCTATGCGCATCCGCGCGACGTGGTGCGGGATGCCAGACTCTCGATCGGCGAGAAGCGCGCGATCCTGGCGTCGTGGGCCTCCGATGCTGCCGCAGTGGCGTCGAATCCGGCGCTGCGCGAAATTCCCGGTTCACGACGCATCGTGACCGTGGACGAAGTGCTGGAAGCGCTCGCCGCGCTCGACGACGGCCCGCCGCGCAACCCGCCGGGCGGCAGGCCGAACCGTCTCAAATCCGTCTCGCGGCCCGCGATGGCGGCGTGAATGCGGCGGTACGTTTGACCGGGAACATCGCGCGGACGTCCGGGTTATCCATGCTGATATTCAACAGGGAGCATCAATATGGATTGGAACCGCGTCGAAGGAAACTGGAAACAGGTCAAGGGCAAGGTCAGGGAGCAATGGGGCAAGCTGACCGATGACGATCTCGACGTCATCGACGGCAAGCAGGATCAGCTCGAAGGCCGCCTGCAGCAGCGTTACGGCTACGCCAAGGATCAGGCGAAGAAGGAAGTGAACGACTGGTTCGATCGCATGAAATGGTGATCGAGGTCGTGAGGAAAAGCCCCGGCGCGCCGGGGCTTTTTTCTTTGGCGTCGTCGTCGAGCGTACGACGGACGATCATCGTCAGGAACCAGTCGCGTACGCTGCTGTTATCCGGCTGCATGCCAACATGGAGAACGGCAATGGCCGACAAGGACCTTAACGATCTTTTCCTCGATACGCTGAAAGACATCTACTATGCGGAGAAGCACATCTTGAAGGCCTTGCCGAGGATGGCCAAGGCCGCGAACTCCGATCAGCTCCGCGCCGCTTTCGAAAAACACTATGACGAGACCGAAGGACAGGTGGAGAGGCTGGAACAGATCTTCGAACTGCTCGGCAAGCCTGCGCGCGGCAAGAAGTGCGATGCCATCGAGGGCATCCTCGATGAAGGCAAGGAGATCATGGACGAATATGCCGACACGGCTGCGCTGGACGCCGGGCTGCTGTCCGCAGCACAAGCCGTCGAGCACTATGAGATCTCCCGCTACGGTACGCTGAAAGCCTGGGCGGCCAAGCTCGATTTGCCGAAGGCGGTGAAGCTGCTCGACCAGACGCTAGCGGAAGAGAAGAAGACCGATTCGAGCCTGAGCCAGCTCGCGGAGAAGGCCGTCAACTACGAGGCCGCGGCCTGAAGCTGCCGACCTCTATGCGAATGTTTCGCCCCGGCCACTCGAAGCGGCCGGGGCTTTTGCATTCAAAAAGGGGGCGAGGCGCCGGTTCCAGATAGCGGCAAAACTGCCCCTATTAATACTACCCCTTTACCCAAAATTAAGGATAGGTTTGCTGGCCGGAGCGCGGCGGCCTAGCGTGCGACAAACGTCGTTGTGTCAGTGAGTTGGTGCGTATCATGTCGCTCAAGACGGTTGGACTGACGGCCTCTCTCGGGGTCGCCTTGCTGGCGCTTTCGGCGAGCGAGACCTTCGCTCAGGGCAGGGGCGGCGCGGGGGCAGCGCCCTTCGGCGCGGCGCCAGCGCCCTTCGTGCGGCCGGGTGTTCCGATCGGCACAAAGCCTTTCGTGCCGCATCATCGCCGCGGATTCGTCGGCGGGCCGTGGCCGGTCGCCGGCGGCTACTATTATGGTGCGCCCTACAGCGAACCGCTGGCAGGTTCGTCGCTGCCGCCGAGCAACGACGTCAACATCAACTACACCTACAAGCAGGATGTGCCGTGGGATTGGGCGCATCGCTATCCGCCGGCAGTTGCGCCGTCGGACCGGCCCTATGTTCCCGGCTGCTCGTCCGAGCCGGTGACCGTGTCCGGAAACGGCGGCGAGCAGACCGTCAACGTTATCCGGTGCTACTGAGCGGATCGCGGGAAGGCACGGGCGGGGGCATATTTGCCCGGCGTCGCAGCTTCGCGTGTCCGTTGAAAGTGCAAAAGGATACACAGCGCACCCCTGACCGTGTAGTGCCCTGAATTTCAGCAGCTTATCCGCCATAGCAGATGGAACGAACTCGTTCGACGAGGCTTACTCCAGCCTGACAGAACGGAGCTTTTGCGTGATCATCCGGGCCGGGTACGACATCGCCTATCATTGCCAGCAGGAGACGCCGATGGTGCTCATGCTGAGCGTCCATCCATCGCGTCAGGCCGATCTGCTCGGCGGGCACCGCATCGTTCTGTCGAACGGCGTCGCCGCACGCGACTATCTCGATTCCTTCGGCAATGTCTGCACGCGCCTGGTGGCACCGCCGGGCCTGCTGGAGGTGCGCAACGAGTTCCTGATCCGGGACAGCGGTCTTTCCGACGAGACGGCGTTCGACGCGCGCCAGCTTGCCGTCGAGGAGCTTCCCGACGACGCGCTGCTCTACCTGATGGGAAGCCGATACTGCGACACGCAAAAACTGTCCGACCTGGCCTGGTCGCTGTTCGGTAATGTCGAGGGTGGATGGCGACGCGTTCAGGCGATCTGCGACTACGTGCACGATCATCTCGAATTCGGCTACCATCACGCGCGCTGCGACCGTACCGCCTCGGAAGGACATGCCGAGCGTCGCGGCGTCTGTCGCGACTTCGCTCATCTCGCCGTCGCGCTGTGCCGCTGCATGAATATCCCGGCGCGCTACTGCACCGGCTATCTCGGCGATATCGGCGTGCCACCCGATCCCGCGCCGATGGATTTCTCCGCCTGGTTCGAGGCCTATCTCGACGGCCGCTGGTTCACGTTCGATGCACGTCACAACCATCCGCGGATCGGCCGCATCGTGATCGCACGCGGCCGCGATGCAGCCGACGTTGCAATCTCCACCGGATTCGGATTCACGCAGCTCGCGCGCTTCTCCGTTATCACCGAGGAGGTGAAGGAGGAGCCCCAAAAGCTCGAAATGGCGGCGGCGTGATCGAAGGGCGCCCTGGAAGGCGCGTTACGGAAGGAATTGCAACCTGCTGCCCGAAATCGAACTGCTCTCCGACACCATCGAGAAGTAAATGTCGGCGACCCGGCCAGCGCTGCCGGCATCGCGGCCCTGGCTGCGCACCAGCGGCTCCCGCAGCGCGCGCAGGCCATCAAGCAGGCGGCGCGGTAGCGGCTTGAAGTCCTCCAGCTTGTCCGGGTTCGCCTGAGCAAAGCGATCGAACGTGTCGACGGCCGCGGCGTATTCCTTCAGCGCCTTGTCGAACCTGCCGACGTCGACTGCTGCGGTTGCCGGCGGCTTTACGCCGGCGATGATCTCGTCCAGCTTTGCGCCCGATGTGCGGGGACCGATCGCCATGATCTTCTCGTCGATCTCGTCGGCAGACATGACGACCGGGCGTGCCCGCGGAAAGACATCGACGATCAGGTTGGCGGCGTGCATGACCTGCGCCACCTGCCATGCCCGGGATCGTCCCTCACGAGCCTCGATCGCGAGGAGCTCCTGCTGTTCGGTCTCACGGATGAAGGGGCGCAATTGCTTCATCATCGAGTCGCGTTCAGTCAGGAAGGTATTCGCGAGCGGCACCATGCGCAAATGCAGCGCTTTGCCCCCGGCGGCGTTATCGGCCCGATACTTTTTCTGCTCGTAGTAGTCGTCCGCCTGATTGATGACCGGCGCCAGAGCCTCATAGGCGTCGAGATAGCGCTGGATAACTCGATCGAGCGCCGGCGTGTCGGGCTTCCTTGCAGCCGCTGCGCGGGCCTCCTTGAACAGACCCGCCATATCGTAAAGGCCGTACATCCCGTAGGATATGTAGCGCTCCTTGCCGGTCGGTCCGGTTTTCATGTTCACCCAGCTCGCATACCGCTCCCAGGAATCGACGGCGCGCTCGGTTCCCTTGGCGACCTCGATATAGAGGTTGGCCTTTGCTACGGCGGCAGGGGGGCCTTGAGCTGCCGCGGGACCGATCGGTGGAATCGGGCCGATTGATGCAACGCTGCAGATGAGGAGACCCGCGATGCCGGCCAGTCCATGCCGAAACAGCGATATGCCCATTCCGCAACTCCCGCTTGATGCCGCGCTGCCTTTCTTGGTGTCCGGAGGTGATCCGAGGTTCATTCGGATCGAGCATCGCCATCGGGCAAATCAGAAAGTCAGCGATCCCGCAGGCGTGGGCCTCGTTGCGGCGTACCTGTCCGCGTCCTAGATCGCCTTTTTCATGAAGCCGGCAACCTGCCGATAGTTGGCGGCCACTGCCTCGAGCTCTGCCGGCGAAATCAGGTCTTCGATACGGTCGTCTGGTCCCTTGACCCGGGCCGCGGCAATATCGAGGACCCGTTCCGGTCCGGTCTCGCGGTTGCTCAGCACCACTGCCGTGGTGACGGGACGCCGGACGGATTCGTAGGCGAGAAGTCCCGCTGGTCCCGGTTGTGCCTTCAGCGCCGCAGCGAGCGCCTGCGCATCGACGATTGCCTGTGATGCGCCGTTGGCCCCCATCGGATACATGGGATGGGCGGCATCGCCGAGCAGCGTCACTCTTCCCTGCGTCCACCAGGGCAGCGGGTCGCGATCGATCATCGGGTACTGGGTGATCTGCCGGGTGCTTCTCAGGAGTGCCGCTATGTCGATGTCGTGCATCTGAAAATCGAAGAACCTTGCAATGAAGTCCCTGCCGCCCTCCCGCGTCCAGTCTGCTTCCTCGGCAGCGCGCGGCTGATCCTGGCGGAGTTCGGCGACCCAGTTAAGCAGAGCCTTTCCGTCGCGCGCGGCGCGGCCGCTGATGGGATAACATACGAACTTCACGTTGTGATCGCCGGCGATGAACATCGTCCGTCCGTCGGCAAAAGGAGCCTGGAGATTGGCGCCGCGCCACATCATCGTGCCCTCGTAGTGCGCCGGTCCTTCGTCGGGATGAAGCTGTTGGCGCAACTTTGAACGGAAGCCGTCGGCGCCGATCAGAAGATCGCAGCCATGCGAGGTGCCGTCGGCAAACTTCACACGGACGCCGTCGTCGTCCTGGATAAAGCCGGTCACGATTTTGCCCGAAGTCACCGCGTCCGGCCCGAGCCGCGCGCGCACCGTATCCAGCAGAAGGAATTGCAGTTCGCCGCGATGGATCGAGTATTGTGGAAACTCGAAGCCCGCTTCGACCGAGCGCGGATCCGACTGGATCAGGTGGCCGAAGCGCGTGCGATACTCGATTGCGCGGGTGCGGATCGCCATCTCATCCAGAGCATCGCCGAGACCCAGCCCGTGCAGTACTCCGGAGGAGTGCGGCATCAGGTTGATTCCGACGCCGAGAGGCCGCAGTTCATCCACCGCCTCGAATAGCTCGACCTTGTGTCCTTCCCGATGCAGGCAAAGTGCGGCGGTCAGTCCGCCAATGCCGGCTCCTGCGATGACGATCTTCATCGTGGAATTCTCCCGGACTGCTTCTTAACGGAGCTGCTGAATGCGATCCAGTGGGGAGGCGACGGATCAGCTTACGCCAGATCGCGTCACATGGCGGCGAGCTATAGAAAACGGAGGCCGCGAAGCCTCCGTTTTCAGTTCGTTGTTCGTCGTTCGCCTTACCCCAGCCGACCCGCGGCGTGAGCGAGGAGGGTGTACACCAGGCCCGTCTCGGAGGTGAGGTGGGCGCGAAGCTGCTGCTGGCCGCGCTCGTCGCGGGCGACTTCATCGAGCAGGCGCTCGAACTCGGCGATGTAGCGATCGACCGTCTGCTTGAAGCCACGGTCGGCGCGGTACTTGCGGGCGACCTCGTCGAACGCCTTCTGGCCGGCCGGCGTGTACAGGCGCTTGGTGAACGCCTTGCTCTCGCCGCGCTGATAGCGGTCCCACATCTCGGCGGCGAGGTTGCGGTCCATCAGCCGGCCGATGTCGAGCGACAGCGACTCCAGCGGATTGCCCGCTGCTTGCTGCCCGCGGCCGCGCTGCGGTTGCGGCTGGCCGCCGCCATCGCTGCGGCTGAGCAAGTCCGAGAGCCAGCCGTCGCGGCCGTCGGTATTGGCGGGCGACACCGGCGGGGCATCGGTGCGGCGGGCGGTGGGCATGCCGAGGTCGGGCGGGGGCAGGGTGGAAGCGCTGCCGCGTCCACCACCACCGCCGGCGACGGCGGCCATCGCGGGTTCTTCCTGCCGCACGCTGGCGCGTCCCTGCGTCACCACGTCGAGGCCGCGACCGTGATGGGCGACGATGCGGTTCAGCTCGGCCAGCGCCTCGATCTGGTCGACGATCACCTTGCGCATCTGCGCAGTGCTCTCGGCGGCCTCCTGCGGCATCTCCAGTACGCCGCGGCGCAGCTCGTTGCGGGTAGCTTCGAGCTCGGTGTGCATCTCGGCGGCCATCTGCTTCATCGCATGCACCATCGCCGAGAACTTGTCGGTCGACTCCTTGAACATGTGATCGGTTTCGGCCGCGCTCTGCTGGTAGAGCTCGTTCATGGCATCGAGCGTCTGCTGACGCTCGTTCTCGGCAGCCGCGCGTACCGCCTCGAACTGGCGGCTGATCGCGGCGGAACCTGCGCCTGCGGTCTCCGCCACCACGCGGGCGATATCGCGGGCGCGCTCTTCGGCGGCCGCAAGCGATTCATCGAGCAGGCTCGTGAAGCGCGACAGACGCTGATCGAGGTCGGCGGTGCGCAGGTCGATGGTGGTCACCAGCGATTCCAGCGTCGACTTGCGCTCGGCAACCGAGGTGGAGGTCGAGCGGTTGGCCTGTTCGACGACGGCTGCGGCCTCGACGAGGGCCTTGCCGTGGGTGTCGAACTGACTCGACAGCGAGCCGAGGTCGGCCAGCGCCTTTGCGGTCTTTTCGTTGAACACCGAGAGCTGGTCTTCCAGGGTCTGCGTCGCCACGCCGTTGCGGGTGGTGACATCGTTCATGGCCGTGACGAAGTCGGCCACGCGGGTGACCAGTGCGCGCTCCAGCGAGTTGAGGTTGTCCTGGGCGCCGGTGAGCACTTCCTGCAGCAGGATGTTGCCCTCGCGCAGCCGCTCGAACAGGGCCACCGTGTCGGTGCGCAGGATCTTGCTGGTTTCCTGCATCTCGGTGACGGCCGCAACCGAGACCTGGCGAGACTGGTCGATCGCCGCGCGCGAGGCCTGTTCCAGTTCCTTCAGCGACTTGCCGACCGCACCGGTGGCGAGTTCGCCGGCCGAGGTAATCGCGCGCGACACTTCCGAACCGTGTGCGCTCATCGACTGCGCGAACGACTGGCCGCGGGTCTCGATCGCCTTGAGCGAGTCCGCGGTGACGCGGTCGATCTCGTTCGAGAGCTGGTTGGTCTTGGCGGTGAGTGCCTCCACCAGCGCGCCGCGGCGGCCGTCGATCATCTGCGACAGGCGATCGGTGCTCTGCGTTACATAGGTGACGATCTCGTCGGTCTTGCCCGTCATCGTCGAGCCGAAGCCCGAGGAGGCAGCGAGCACCGAACGTTCGACATCGGCGGTAGTCGACTTGATCTTGGCGGCCACCTCGTTCGACGCCGCCACCAGCGTGTTCTGCGCGTTGCTGGCGGTGGTCTGGATCGCACCTTGCGCGGCGCTTGCCGCGCTCTGGATGGTGTCCGCGGAGGTGGCGGCGACGGTCGCCAGCGACCGCTCGATGTCGGCGGAGATCGACCGGATGTTGCCGGCGTGCTCGGCCGAAGTCGAAGCGAACAGGCTCTGTGCCTCGCGGGCATTGCCGAGGATGGCGGCCGCCGTGTCGGTACCGACGGCGGAGAGCGTGCGCTCGACGTCGGCGGCAAGCGACTTGACGTGCTTGGCTGCTTCCGCAGAGGCGTTCACCAGCGTGTTCTGTGCCTCGCGGGCGCCCGCCGTGACCGAGTCCGCGGTCGCTGCGCCTGCCATCGACAGCGTTCGCTGGATGTCGGCAGAGAGTGTCTTCACCTGCTCAGCGGTGGCGGCGGATGCGGTGACCAGGGTGTTCTGGGCTTCGCGGGCGCCAGCCGTAAGGGCTTCGGCCGTCGAGGTGCCGGCGACCGACAAGGTGCGCTGCACGTCGCTGGTGAGCGACTTTACCTGATTGGCGGCTTCGGTCGACGCATTGACCAGCGTGCTCTGCGCTTCGCGGGCACCGGACAGTACGGACGCAGCGGTGGCGCTTCCGGCGGCCGACAGCGTGCGCTCGATGTCAGCGGCGAGCGACTTGATCTGGCCTGCTGCTTCCGAAGAGGCCGTAACCAGCGTGCTCTGCGCCTCGCGCGCGGAGTTGAGGATGGAGCCGGCAGCACCGGTTCCGACCGAGGTAAGGGCAGCCTCGACCTCCGAGGAGGTGAGCTTGAGCTGGGCGCCGACGTCGGAGGAGACGTTGAGCAGCGCCTGCTGCGCGGCGCGGGCGCCGGTCTGGATGGTCTCGGAAGTGTTGACCACGAGGTTCGTCAGCGAGCGCTCGGCATCTTCGACATGCGACTTGATGCCGGTCGAGAGCATTTCGGCACGTGCCATCAGGTCGTCGCTGGCCTGGCGGCCCGAGCTTTCGATGCGGCCGGCGACCGCCTCGACGCGGGAGCCGAGCAGGTCCTCGAACTGTGCGACGCGGGTATCGATATCGGTGGCGATGAGGCCGACGCGGTTCTCGATGCCCTGGTGGATTTCCTGGAAACGCGCCGAGATGGTGTCGGCCAGATGCACGCTGCGGCCGTTGATGGTGTCGGCGACGGCTGCGATGCGCTGGTCGACCGCCTGCACCGCCTGCAGCGTGCCTTCGGTGAGCGAGGAGGTGAGGTGGGAAAGCCGCGAGTCGATCGAGTGGATGGTCTGCGCGGCGCCGTCGGTCAGCGTGGTGGCGAGCGAGGCGAGGCGCGAATCGATGGTCTCGGTCACGGATTTCGCGCGGGTGTCGAAGTTCACCTCGAGCGATTTCAGGCGGCCGTCGATGGATTCGTCGAACGATTTGATCTTGCCGTCGAGCGAAGTGTCGAGCGTGGCGACTCGGGTGCCGAGCGTGGTCTCGAACTGCAGCAGGCGCTGGTCGAGCGAGGCCGTGATCTCGCCGCCGTTGGAAGTGAGGCGGGTGTCGAAATTATCGACGTAGTTCTTCAGGTTGTCGGAGATCTCCTGGGTGCGCTGGCCGAGGCGCTCGACGATGTCGCCGCCGAACGTCTTCACGGTACGATCGAATTCGGAGATGTGACGGGTGATCAGCGCGCCGAGCGTGCCGCTGTCGCGGGCGAACTTCTCGGCGAGCTCGGAGCCCTGGTTCTTTACCAGCTCGTCGAATGCGCTCATCTGCAGCGACAGTGTGTCGTGCGCGGTCTCGGTCTGGCTCACCACCTTGGCGACGAGCGAGTTGACGGTGACGTCGAGCGCGTCGCTCGCCTTGTCGCCGGAGGTGAGGATGCGGGTGGCGAGCTTGTTGCCGGCCTCGTCGATCTTGCTGACGAGGTCGCCCGAGCGCAGCTCCAGCTCCAGCAGGAGCGAGTCCGAGGAATTCTTCAGGGAGTCGTGGACCTGCTCGGTGCGGTCGGAGATGCCGTCGACGATGGTCGCCGAGCGGCCCTCGAAATCCGCGGTGATGCGGTCGATGCGCTCGTTCAGCATTTCGTGGACGCGGTCGGCGAGGTCGACGAACTCGTCGTGGACGTGGCCGGTCTTGAAGTTGAGGCTGGTGGTCAGCCGCTCGGAGGCGTCGAGCACGGCGCGCGTGGTTTCGGCCGAGGCTTCCTCGAGGCGGTCGAGCAGGTCGCCGCCGCGCTCGCCGAGCGCGAGGATCATGTTGTCGCCAGCATGGCTGAGCGCCTGGGTGATGTGGGCGCCACGCTCTTCCAGCGCGCCGGTGATGCTCTTGGCGACTTCATCTACGCGCGAGGCGATGGCGTCCGAGATCAGCGCAATGTCGTGGCGGAGATCGATCTGCACGCCGGAAATGGCGCTGCGGACCTGCTCGGCCTGGCCGACCAGGTTGTCGCGCTGGTGGGCGATATCCTGAAGCAGCGCGCGGATGCGCACCTCGTTGTCGGAATAGGCGCGCTCGAGGGCCGCCACTTCGTTGGCGACGAGGGTCTCGAGTTCGCCGGCGCGCGCGATGGCGCGCTCGATGCCGTCGCCCATGGCGGCGACTTCGCGGCGGATCGCCTGGCCCACCGTAACCATCGAGTCGCTTGCGGCGCCTTCAGGCTCGGAGAAGCGGATCGCGACCTGCGACATCGCCTGCGCGATCATGCTCATCTCCTGGCCGCGCCAGGCGAGGCTCGCGAGCAGATAGATCAGCAGCACGGGCGCGAAGAACAGGGCGGCGAGGCCGCCGAGCACCAACACGCCGCCGCTCTGGCCGATGGCGGCCTGCAGCGACGAGAGGAAGCTCATGGTGAGCAGCGCGCAGCCGGCGAGCCAGATGCCGGAAAAGATCGACGCGAGCATGTACACGCTGCGGGCCGGACGGCCCTTTTGCAGCGATTGAAGGAGTTGACCGATAGTCTCGCGGTCGTCATTGGCGGCGCGGCGGGGGCTGCGAGGCTCCTCGATCGGATCGAACATCGGATGATCCGCGGCGCTGGTGCGGGGCTCGAAGGCGGGCTCGAATGCCGGCGCCGTGGAGGTCATCACCGGTGGGGGCAGATCGACCGGCGGCGCGTTGCGGCTGGCATCAGCGTTGGGTTCGCTGATGTTGAGGGCCTCCTGAATGGCAGAAAGCGCGACTTCAGTTGGGTCTTTCGCCTTTTTCGGGGTGTTCGCCATGGTCAGCCTGAGCCCTCTCAACAATACGCATCCGGTGCGCCTGCAAATCGTCCCCGCGCAGGGGCGCAACCGGAAGACATGCCCGCCTCAGCGGAGCAAAGCCGCGCAAACTGCGCACGCTTTTCCGCTTCATCCGCCAAACATCCTATTGGTTGAGCGATGCGAATGAAATGGCTGCGATTAAGACAATCTTAATCATCGTTAACAGGTTTGACGCCTAAGATATTAATAGTCCTCAGAATTCGTACGGGAACTTGTGGAATGGGGCGGTCGGCGGGCTAAAACAGGGCGGATTTGCGGCAAGTCCACCATACGTTCCGTTAACCAATTTCGTGATTGGCTGACGACAGTATCCGTGGCCCCGTCCAGGCTGCGGCAAGAAGTAGGTCAAGCCATGCCGCTTCATCTCGAACGGATCGACTGGATGTCCTCGCCGCCGCTCGCCCCCGATGACGGCCCGATCGATTT
>JAHCKB010000053.1 GCA_026125985.1 Bradyrhizobium sp. | reverse complement strand
ATGGTGCGGAATTTTGCGATCAGTTCGTCGGGTAGCGGCGTCACGGCCTGCTGGACGATGTTCACGTCTTCTTTCCTCTGAATCTCATGTCTTGAGCATGATCTTTGTCCGAAAACCGGTACCCACTTTTCGGGATCATGCTCGTTCCACCGCCGCGCGGCGCAGCCGGTCGTTGATGGCTTCGCCCAATCCTTCGTTGGGGATCGGCATCACGGCGATGGCGTTGGCTCCCCTGGCATCGAGAGCGCGAAGATAGCCGAAAAGATTGGCGGCGGCTTCAGCGAGATCGCCATTCGCGGAGAGATTCATCATCGCAACCGCGTCAGCTTCTCCGTGCAATCGGTGCAATCCAAACGCCAGCAGCGCCTCACCGGGCGCAACGCTGTCGGCGTTCAACCGCACACGCGTGCGCGGTGCGTAGTGCGAGGCGAGCATGCCGGGCGCCAATGGCTGTGCGCTGTTGCCTTCCACCTCCTGCGGCGGCTGCGCGAGTGCGCGGCCGAGCACGCGCTCGATATCCTCGCGCGGCACGCCGCCGGGGCGCAGCAGCATCGGCTGTTCGAAGCAGCCGACGATGGTGGACTCGACACCGACCTCGACCGGGCCGCCGTCGACGATCAGATCGATCAGGCCTGCGAGATCGCTTTCGACATGCGCCGCCGTGGTCGGCGATACATGGCCGGAGAGATTGGCCGACGGTGCCACCACCGGGCCGCCGAACGCACGCAGGATGTCGCGCGCCACCGGATGGGCCGGCACGCGCACCGCGACCGTATCGAGGCCGGCGGTGGCGAGATCGGCCACGATGCAGCTTTCCGCCTTGGGCAGCACCAGCGTCAGCGGGCCCGGCCAGAAAGTCGCGGCAAGCTTCTCCGCCGCGGTATCGAAGCGCGCAATCTGTCGCGCCGCGCTGAGGTCCGTGACATGCGCGATCAGGGGATTGAAGGCAGGCCGGCCCTTGGCCTGATAGAGGCGGGCGATCGCCGCCGGATTGGCGGCGTCGGCGCCGAGCCCGTAGACGGTTTCGGTCGGAAAAGCGACCAGCCCGCCTGCGGCCAATATGCGCGCCGCAGCACTCGCCGCGGCCTCGCCGGCCGGCAAAATCAGCGTCTCAAGGGTCGGATTCACCAGGAAAAAATTCCTCAATTCCGCTTCTTGCGGCGGGGGAAGCCCAAGGCTATAAGCCGCGTTCTCAGTCGGAGTGTGGCTCAGCCCGGTAGAGCACTGCTTTCGGGAAGCAGGGGTCGCAGGTTCGAATCCTGCCACTCCGACCAATTTTCATGCGATTTTTCTTCTGATCGGTGGGCAAGACCAAGTCAACCACCGAATTCCGCTCCTGAAATCGTTCAGGTCGGTTCGGCCGCCCGTTGCCCCTGCCAGACGATCCGCGCGAATGCCGCAACAGGCATGTCGATCAGCCTTGCTTCGCTGCTTCTCAAACGAGGGCCCGTGCCGGTGAGGTCCGCCTCGTCCTCAGAGAATTTCGGCGAGCGAATGGCCGTGGAGGTCGATGCTGAGGCCCTGCATCGCCAGCTCATTGATCTCGCCACCCATGGCCTTCAGGCTTTCCTCCCTGATCAGGGACATCAGCCCGCGCCGCAGCGCAAGAAATTCCGACGACATCATCATCGATTGCTGTCGAGGCCGCTCGAGCGGAATGGGAATTTCCGCCTTGATCGAACCCGGCCGCGCGGTCATGCAGTAGACGCGGTCGGAAAGGAAGATCGCCTCGTCGATGTCATGGGTGACGAACAACACCGAGATCTTCAGCCGCTGCCAGAGGTTGGTGAGGATCTGCTGCATGATAACGCGGGTCTGCGCATCCAGCGCTCCGAACGGCTCGTCCAGAAGTAGCACCTTGGGCCCCGTGGCGAGCGCCCGGACGATGCCGACGCGCTGTTTCATTCCGCCGGAAAGACGCTCGGGATAGTGCTTCTCGAACGCCTCGAGGCCGGCAAGCCCGAGCAGCGTCCGTGCGGCCCGCTCGCGCTGGCTGCTCGGTATGCCGCGCATCTTCAGGCCGAACTCCACATTCGCTCGCACGGTCTTCCAGGGGAAAAGCGAATACTGCTGGAAGACCATACCGCGCTCGGCGCTCGGCCCGTTGACCGCCTCACCATCAACCGTCACGCTGCCCGTGGTGGGCTTCAGGAAGCCGGCGACGGCATTGAGCAGGGTGGATTTTCCACATCCCGACGGGCCCACGATCGAGACGAACTCTCCGGGGTTCACGTGAATGCGGGTGTTGCTGACGGCCTCGACCGGTCCCTCGATGGTCTCGTAGCTGAGGGAGAAATTGTCGACTTCGATGCGGCCCCGCGGCGGACGGGTATCGATCTGGCTCATGTCGACCTCCATGGCATCACGAGTCGTCCGCCACCGCGGATCAGGAAGCTCGACCCCAGTCCGAGAACCCCGATTGCGATCATCCCGAGCGCGATATCGGCGTACTGGACCAGCGAATATGCCTCCCAAGTGAAATAACCGATACCGTACTGGCCCGAGATCATTTCGGCTGCGATCAGCGAGACCCATGCGACACCCATGCCAACGGTGAGGCCCGTGAAAATGTGGGGAAGCGACGCCGGGAAATAGACCTCGCGGAAGATCGAGCGTTCCCGCGCTCCCAGGCACTGCGCCGCGCGCACCAGCACGGGATCGACAAGCGACATGCCGTGCAGCGTGTTGACCAGGATAGGAAAGAACGACCCGAGGAAGGTGATGAAGACGATGCTCTGCTCGTTGCTCGGCCACAGCATGATAGCCATCGGCACCCATGCAATGGCGGGGATCGGCCGCAGTACTTCCGCCACCGGGAATACCACTTCGTGGATCAGCTTGTAGCGGCCCATGATGAGACCTAGCGGCACGCCGACCAGGGCGGCCAGCGAGAAGCCGATGAAGATGCGCCTGCAGCTCAGCAGGATATGCATCAAAAACTTCGGATCATGGATTGCCCTGGTGAAGCTCTCGTATACCGCCAGCGGAGAAGGCACGTTGGTGAAGCGTACGAAAAAGACGACCCGGTACTTCGTCAGCAGGTGCCAGACGATCAGGAAGGTGAGAAGCGAGAGCGCGCCGACCACGATCGCCCGCAATCGCTCCCGGTTGAGGCGATACCAGCGCAACACAAGCGCGCCGAAGGCGGGCGGCTCGTGAGCCGGCGCAATGTGCGCCGACTCAGTGTCGGTGACCGCAACGGCTGCGGGCATCGTTTCCTCCTCGCTGCGCAGGGCTGCGGGACCGCTCACGTCTTGCCTCCGGCCACGGCCGACTTCAGTGCATCATCGAAGCCGAGCACCTTGCCGCCGATCTTCGTGGCATAGGCCTCGGCGTCCTTCTTGAGCAGGAACGGAGCGATCTCGCCGTTGCCTGCGGCGTAGAAGGCCTGGTCGGCGAACAGCTTGATGCCGCGGGAGGTGTCGAAGACGTAGGCCATGTTGATCTTCTTGCCCTTGGACTTGAAGTCGGCATAGGCGCCAAGCGTGCAGATCGCGCTTGCAAAGGGGAGGATGTTCTCGCCATCGATCCAGATTTCGCCCGCCTTGCGCGGATCGGTGATCGGCTTCTTGCAGAACTTGTCCTCGCCGGCGACTTCGTAGTTCTTGGTGCTGACAAGCTGCGCGTCATAGTCGAGCTTCATCTCGGCGAAGGCCTTGCGAATGTAGGAATCGTCAACCCACTTCTTCGGATCGAATTCCTTCATGCGCCCGAGATTCTGCAAAACCTTCACGTCGGTTTCCGCTGCATCGATCAGCGCCGGCTTGATGGTGGGGTCGGTGGTCATGTTGCCACTGGGGCCGAGGAAGATGTAGACGACTTCCTTGTTGATGCCGGTCCATTCCTGGATCTTTTCGGCAGCGAGCTTCGGGTTCTCGCGCAGCCATTTGTTGGCGTCGATGAGAGCCTTCACATAGGCAACGACGACTTCGGGGTACTTGTCGGCGAAGTCGGTGCGTACCACCACGCCGTGCCAGGTTGCCAGATTGGTCTCGACGCCGTCGAAGATCTTGCGGGCGAAGCCTCGAAACGGCAGCAACTCGGCAAACGGCACGAAGTCAGCGTGCGCGTCGATCTTCTTTTCCTGCAGGTTGGTCGAGCCGACCTCGGGGCTCTGGCTGACGAGTTGGAAAAAGTCAGCCGAATAGCCGCGGTCCTGCATCGCCTTGAGCACCATGCCGTGGGCGGCCGAGCCAAACGGTACGCTTACCAGCTTGCCCTTGAGGTCGGCGAGTTCATAGTAGGGCGAGTCCTTGTGGACCACGATGCCGTTTCCGGAGCCGGCCATGCTGTAGGCCGCCACCGCGATCAGCCGGCTCTTGCTGTCCGGATTGTTCTGGAACGTGAATCCGTTCACGATCAGCGGGTAGTCGCCCATCATGCCGATCTGCAGCTTGTTCGCCATCATGGCGTTGGTGACAGGCGGGCCTGACGTGAAGTTCTGCCATTCAAATTCGAATTTTATGTTGGCGTACTTGCCGTCTTTCGGCAGATGCTTCTCGAGCAGGTGCAGTTGCCGGATAACGACGCCGGCGGTGACAGTGTTGGTGGTGGTGTCTTGGGTGCCGATACCGATCGTGACCGTCTCCGCATTCGCGGGCTGCACGAGCATGAGCGCAAGCGATGCGGCTGCGATCGAGAACGTTGGAAGATGGCGGACCATTTTCATCCTCTTTCGGTTGGATGTGCTGTGGCTGCCATGATTGGAGGAGGTTCTATCCGGCGCAAATCAGGATTTGCCGCTGCAGTCGATTAGTTGCCGGGAAAGGCCGCATGCATAGTCCTTGGGCATTTTCACGCTTGAAAGCTGCTTGCGTGGGCACCTGCGTCAGTCTGTGGCCTGACCGCGCATCTCCTCGAGCACGTCGTAGCGGCGGACCACGATCTGCGAGCGTCTGGTCAGAACGATTCCCTTTTCCTGCATGCGCTTGAGACTGATGGTTACCCATTGCCGGGTTGCTCCGACCATGTGTGCGATGTCGGCGTGGGTGAAAGCTGCGGCGATCACGACGCCTTCGGCGTCCTCGACGCCGTAGAGTTCGACGAGATGGACGAGGAGATGCGCCAGGCGCTGCGTAATCGACCGCGTTCCAAGCATCTGCGCCAGCGCCGAATAACACTTGCCCTTGAAAGCAAGGCCATCGATCAGCCCGATTGCCAGATTGGGTATCTCGGCGGCGAGCGTTCGCAGTTCCCTTCCAGGCAACTGCACCACGCTGCAATTGGTCGAAGCGACGCCGGACCATTGATGTGTGCCGCCGCCGAAGATTTCGGGTCCACCGACGAAATTGCCAGGGTGCCAGTAGGCAAGCGTGATCTCTCGTCCCTGCGGAGAGGTATAGAACACCCGGATGCGGCCGCTCTCGATCAGGAAGATGCCGTCGTGCCGTGCGCCCTGGCTGAACAGTGTCTGGCCGCGATTGAGCACCTTGCGGCGGCCCTGCTTGAGAACCAGCTCGCGCTCCCGCGGCGACAGTCTTTCGATGAGGGAAGGCGGGCCGCCGATCGCCTCGTCATTCTCGGTGAGCAGAAGGGAGGAGCCGACGGCCGATCTTGCCACGGCTTTCCCCGGTATGGCCGGACGCGCAGCGTTCGCAGCCTGCAGCAACATCGGCGGTCTCCGGATTCGCTGGTACTGACCGGGAGAGCAGCAAGCTTCATGCCAGATCGCCGTTGCCAACGATTCGAGAAAGGGCCGAAAATTCCAATGAAATCAATTGCCGGCAAGATCCAGCAGGTAGCCCTTGGGGTAGATGCCTCGATTATGACCATCCGAGAAGGAAAGGTTCAGCCCGTAGCCGAGATCGTTAACGCCCGTGATGGCAACGCCGCGAAAGTCCGACGGAAATCGCTCGTCGAATCGGGCGCGCCGGCAATGCGCGCATTTGCAGGCTGCGCGGAGCACTCCGGCGGAAAGGGCGGTTCGATGTCCGCGGGCAGTTGCGATCCAAAGCACGCCGAAATCCGCGCTCACCTCGAAGTCGGTCGCTGCCGGGGCGACGGGGGCTGTCATTTGCAAACTCCTCGCGCATGAATCCTAGCCGCGGGAGTGCCTCGTGCGTAGCAACTAATTGCCACGCGCCCGAGGAAACCAGGCTCGCGGGGAATTTTAGAAACTAATCGACCGGCCAGTCTTCGTCGTTGTTGCGCGGAATCGTGCCTCGCACCGATACGTGGCTCAGCGTGCTGACAATTGCGCGCCACATCATGGCTGGAAGAGGAAGATAGACGATGAGTGCTTTCCAGATGGAAACCGTTTTGTCGGTTACGCACTGGACCGATACCCTTTTCAGCTTCACCGCGACCCGCAATCCCGGCTTCCGCTTCCAGAATGGCCAGTTTGCGATGATCGGGCTCGAGATCGAGGGGCGCCCGCTGATGCGAGCCTACAGTATGGCGAGCGCCAATCATGAGGAAGCGCTGGAATTCTTCTCGATCAAGGTTCCGGACGGACCGCTGACCTCCCGCCTGCAGAAGATCAGGGAAGGCGACATCATCCTCGTCGGACGCAAGGCGACGGGTACGCTCATCGCCGGAAACCTGATTCCTGGCAAGCGGCTGCTCCTGCTTTCAACCGGCACAGGGCTCGCGCCGTTCGCCAGCCTGATCAAGGATCCGGACATCTACGCGTCCTTTGAGACCATCGTACTTGCCCACGGATGTCGCCAGGTGTCTGAACTTGCCTTCGGCGAGCTACTCATCGAGGGGCTGCAGTCGCATGAGTTCTTCGGTCCGCTGATCAAGGACAAGCTGATCTACTATCCGACAGTCACCCGCGAACCGTTCCGCAATCGCGGTCGCATCACCGACTTGATCGCGTCGGGGGACTTGTTCTCGGACATAGAACTATCCGGCCTCGATCGTGACTCCGATCGCGTGATGATGTGTGGCAGCCCTGCAATGCTCGAAGAACTGCACACGATGCTCACCGAGCGCGGCTTTGTGGAAGGCAGTCACAGCGCGCCCGGCCACTTCGTCATCGAAAAGGCTTTTGTCGACCGATGACACCGGATGTGCCGCGCTTTCGATCAGAACACGGCTTCGTGTCGGGCAAACGGACCAAAAACCAGTCTTTTCGTTCCGGGCGACAACTAATTGCTATCGGCCGCACCCCTTCTGACGAAATCTGATGAAACGGGTGGCCCGCTTGCGCCGCCAAACCAGGAGCAAATAATGGCGATGGACGAGATTGTCGACGGCCTCTCGGAGGTGTCCTGTGATGTGCTTGTCATCGGTGGCGGCACCGCCGGCCCTATGGCGGCGCTCAAGGCGAAACTCAGGAATCCCAAGGCCAATGTGGTCCTGCTCGAGAAGGCCAACGTCAAGCGGTCCGGCGCCATCTCGATGGGCATGGACGGGCTCAACAACGCCGTCATCCCCGGCTACGCCACGCCCGAGCAATACACAAAGGAAATTACCATCGCCAATGACGGCATTGTCGATCAGAAGGCGGTCTACAAGTACGCGCAGAACTGCTATTCGATCATCGAGGAGCTGGACAGCTTCGGCATCCGTTTCCTGAAGAACGAGAACGGCGACTATGCCGTCAAGAAGGTGCATCACATCGGCACCTATGTGCTGCCGATGCCGAACGGAGAAACCGTCAAGAAGGCGCTGTATCGCCAGCTTCGCCGCGCGCGCATCCTCATCTCGAATCGCTACATGGCGACGCGGCTCCTGAAATCGGCCGATGGTCGCATCGCCGGCGCGATCAGCGTCAACACGCGTACCGCCGAGTTCTTGGTCATCAAGGCAAAGGCCGTGATCCTGTGCATGGGCGCTGCCGGCCGACTGGGCTTGCCGACTTCGGGTTACATGTTCGGAACGTATGAAAACGCCGCCAATTCAGGCGACGGATACGCGATGGCCTATCATGCCGGAGCTGCACTCGCGAATCTCGAGTGCTTCCAGATCAATCCATTGATCAAGGACTATAACGGTCCGGCTTGCGCCTATGTCGCCGGCCCGTTCGGAGCCTACACGGCGAACAACGAGGGTTCGCGGTTCATCGAATGCGATTACTGGTCGGGCCAGATGATGCTCGAGTTCTACAACGAGCTGATGTCCGGCAAGGGGCCTGTGTTCCTTCAGCTCAAGCATCTCCACCCCGACACGATCGGGGAGATCGAATCCACACTGCACAAGGTGGAGCGTCCGACGCGCGGCCTGTTCCAGCAGGGGCGAGGAGTGGATTATCGGAACGAATCGATCGAGATGCACATCTCCGAAATCGGTTTCTGCTCGGGCCACAGTGCCTCCGGAGTGTTCGTCGACGACAATGCCCGCACCACCGTGCCGGGCCTCTATGCCGCCGGCGACATGGCGAGCGTGCCGCACAACTACATGCTGGGAGCGTTTACCAACGGCTCGATTGCCGGCGTCGATGCGATGGAATTCGCCGACAGTCACGATTTTGCAGAGTTCGATTCCTCCGAGATAGCGCAGGAACGCGAGCGTGTCTTGGCACCGACCTTGCGCGAGGACGGCATTCCGCCGAACCAGATCGAGTACAAGACGCGGCGCCTGGTGAACGACTATCTCCAGCCGCCGAAGGTCACGCACAAATACCTGCTCGGCATGCGCCGCCTTGCAGAGGTCCGGGACGACATGCAGAAGCAGATGATCGCGCGCAATGCGCATGAGCTGCTCCGTGCGCTGGAAGTGCAGTCCATCATGGATTGCGCCGACATGGCAGCGCATGCCTCATTGTTTCGCGAGGAAAGCCGCTGGGGCCTCTATCACTGGCGCACGGATTTTCCGGAAAAGGACAACGAGAACTGGTTCTGCCACACCTTGCTCAGCAAGCGGGACGGCAAGATGACGAGCGAGAAGCGTGCCGTGCAGCCCTATGTGGTGCCGATCTCGGACGACGAGAAGGACCTCTACGACAAGCAGCGTATCCGGGCGAGCGCGTAAGCCGCCGACCAGCCACAGGAGATACAGAACATGCCTCTCGCTTCCTATCAGACATCGGTCCCGGTGGTGGTCGACGATGTCAAATGTATTGCCGACAAGGGCTGTACCGTATGCGTCGACGTTTGTCCGCTCGACGTGCTGCGCATCAGCGACATGACCGGAAAGGCCTATATGGCCTATGATGAATGCTGGTATTGCATGCCCTGCGAAGCTGATTGCCCGACGGGTGCCGTCACGGTCAACATCCCCTATCTGTTGAGGTGACCATGTCGAGCCCGTTCGAATCCTATGATGAACTCGACGACGCCGACGAACGGCTCCAGGCTGCCGATCCTGCGGAGCGACGCGTGGCCATTATTGCGCTCGGTCATTCCGGTGATCCGGCGGCGGTCGCGCATCTGGCTAAAATGGTGGCCGATCCCGATGCCGGCGTACGCCAGCAGGTAGCGATGGCACTCGGCGAGTTTGATGGACCGGACGCCGCAAGCGCGCTTGTGAGTCTGCTCGTTGATCCCGAGAGGAATGTGGCGGCGGCAGCGGCCGACAGCATGGCCGAGTTCAAGGACCCGGCTTGCACCGGCGTTATTCTCCCACTTGTCAAACACCCTCACGCATTTGTCCGAATGGGTGCGCTGCGGTCGCTGAAGGAGTTGCGCCATAAAGATACGCTAAAGCCGGCGCTGGAGGCGTTGCAGGACGCCGATGCTGCCGTGCGCGTGCAGGCGATCGGCGTCATTGGATTCCTGAAGCTCGAGGAATCCATCCCCGCTTTGACGGCTCTGATCCTGGATCCTGACGCCCATGTGCGGCGCGCGGCGGTCAGCGCTCTTGCTTTCTCGCAGATGAAGCCGGCTGCGGAGACGATTACCCGTGCGCTCAAGGATACTGACTGGATGGTTCGGGAAATGGCCGCGGAAACGCTGGGGCTTAATGCCAACGGCAGTCTGGCCGTCGATCAGCTTGTGGCGAGCCTTGCCGACGAATTCTGGCAGGTGCGGCTGAAATCGATCCGAAGCCTCGGCCGGATGAGGATCGAACGTGCCGTTCGACAGATCGGCAATTGTATCACGCATGAACAGGCGAATTTGCGAAAAGAGGCTGCCGCGGCACTTGGGGAGATTGGCGCTCCTGAAGGCGAGGCGTTCCTCGCGCTTGTCGCTAACGATCCCGATCCGGACGTCCGGAAGAACGCGCGCTGGGCGCTGCAGCAGATCGCGGCGCGAAAGGCAAAAGCTGGTTCGTGACATCTATCGCTCGCTTGGCGGGCCTTGAATTTGTGATCCGTCCCGCGGCGCGCTAGGGTCGTGCGCAACAAGAGAGCGGGAGGAACCATGGGCCGGAAAATCGCCATCGTGGGGGCGGGTGCCGTCGGCGGCTATGCCGGCGCGCATATGGTGCAGGCGGGCGAGGACGTCACCTTCATCGATCCCTGGCCGGAGCATGTCGAGCACATGCGCGCTCACGGGCTGCGTGTGACGCATGCCAAGGAAGTCGCGGAGTTCTCCGTGCCGGTGCGGGCGCTGCATGTCACCGACGTGCAGCAGCTCTCGAAGGAGAAGCCGGTCGACATCGCCTTTATCTGCATGAAGTCCTACGACACGGCGTGGGCGACCATGATGATCCAACAGTATCTCGCGCCCGACGGTTACGCCGTGTCGCTGCAGAACTGCATGAACGAGGAGACCATCGCCGGCATTGTCGGCTGGGGCAAGACGCTGGGCTGCATTGCCAGCAGCATCACTGTGAACCTGCCGGCGCCCGGGCACGTCCACCGCGGGGCAGGCAAGGGCGGAGCGGCGCACACGGTTTTCCGCACCGGCGAGGTGCATGGAAGGATCACCGATCGCGCCCAGGAAATCTGCCGGCTGGTCGGCACTGCCGACAGCGCCAAGGTGACGGGCAATCTGTGGGGCGAACGCTGGTCCAAGCTCGTGGCCAACGTCATGGGCAACGGGCTGTCGGCCTGCACCGGGCTGACCGGGGGACAAATGCTGGAAAGCGAGCCGATCCGCCGCTTTTCGACCCGGCTCGGCAGCGAGGCGATCCGCGTCGGCCAGGCGCAGGGCTATCAGCTCGAGGAGATCCTGCATCTGCCGCCGGAGACCATCGCGCGCGCCGGTGAGGGCGACGAGGCCGCCATGAAGGCGTGCGACGATCAGCGCTTCAAGGACGGCAAGCGCACTTCGTCCGAGCAGCGTCCCTCGATGGGCCAGGACATGCAGAAGGGGCGGCGCACCGAGATCGACTTCCTCAACGGCCTCGTGGTGCGCGAGGGTGGGAAGCTCGGGATCGCCTGTCGTGCCAATGCGGTGCTGACTGAACTAGTGACGAAGGTGGAGCGCGGCGAACTCGATGCGGACCCGCGGCACATCACCGAACTCAGGTTGAACTGACAGCGCGCGTCTTCCAGCAAGCTCCGGCCAACGAGGAAAGCCATGCGGCCCTACATCATCTGCCATATGGGCACGTCGATCGACGGCCGGCTGCATCCGAGCCGTTTCACCATGCCGGCGCAGGGTATCTCGCGGGATGTCCTGCGCGGACACTACGAACGGGTTCATGATCAGTTCGATGCCGATGGCTGGATCGTCGGCCGCGTGACGATGAACGAGATGGCGAAGGGGAAGGAGCGGTCGGTAAGAGATGCGCCAAGGGTCGAGCGCAAGGCGCATGTTGCCGCGCGCAACGGGCGCAAGCTGGCGATCGGTATCGATCCATCGGGCCGCGTTCACTATGGCAAGGACAATGTCGGAGGCGACCATGCGGTCGCAGTCCTCGGGGAGGGGGTTTCCGACGCCTACCTCGCGGAATTGCGCGAGGACGGCGTGTCCTATGTCTTTGCCGGCCCCAAGGGCGATGACCTTTCCCGCGCAATGGAAGAGATTGCGCTTCTGTTCGACGTCAAGAAGCTCGTTCTCGAAGGCGGCGGCAGGATCAATGGTTCGTTTTTCAAGCTCAAGCTCATCGACGAATTCAGCACCCTGATCCATCCGGCGGTCGATGGCGTGGCCGGTGGACAAAGTATTATGGATTACGACGGACCCGAGGGGGACCGCCCCGGAACCGGGCAGTCGCTGCGTCTCACACATTGCGAAACGCTCGAGGGCGGTATGGTATGGTTGCGGCACGCCGTCGAGCCCGCGCCGGTCTGATCGAAGGCGTGGATCCACAGAATCTGCTGCAGTGGGCTGTCAGCTGAACGCGAGCGCTGAAATCGCCAGGCCCGGCAAAGCGATGTAAAAGACTGCTGCACGATCGGGAGAAGGCGGCGTGGCAGCATCGTCGGATCGCAGGAAAAGCATCGGCGGAAGATTGCCGCTGATCCTGCTCGGCGTGTTCGCGGCGGCCTGCCTCGTCGCGCTTGTCTTCCTGGGCGATCTGGCGCGATATCAGGAATCGGCCATGATCGCCGAAAGCCAGGCGGCGCTGCGCGATGTCAGCGACTCCGCAGAGCTCGATCGGGCGATCAGGCGACATCCGGCGAACCGGATACTGAAACTGGTTGCGCTCGCTGAGGCGAAGTCGGCCGAAATCGATGCGGCAGTGCGCAGGATGTTGGACGATGCCGGGCCCGCGACACTTGCAAAGCCGGTCAATCTGGCAGCCTCGAGCCGCGCCGATCTCGAGGCGCTTCGCGGGGATTTGATGACTGCGGAACGCAATGTCGCTGCGCTCGCGCCCGGCATTAACGACCTGGTCAAGACGAGCCGCGCTGAACTGCAGACCGCCGCCCGGGCACTGCGCGTGGAAAACAGCACCATCGCCAGGTTCATGGCTGCGATCGACGAACTGAATGCGGAATGGACGGCGCTTGCCGGGAAAATCGCCGCCGCGCGCGGCGCGTATTACAGCGCATACGACAAATGCGCAGCGCTGCTGATCCGGGAATCCGGCTCCTACAAGGTGACCGACGGTCAGCTCATCTTCCGCCTGCAGCCGACGGCAGACAGCTACAATGCCGCATCGGCGGCGATGGCGGCCGCCGTCAAGAGCACGGCCGAACTGGAGGCAGAGACAAACGCGCTCCGCCGGTCACAGCTCGAAAGGTGGAAGAAGTTCGTCGGCGGCTAAAGCATGATCCGGAAAAGTGTGAAGCGGCTTTCCGAAAAGATCATGCGCAAACAACAACCTGAAGGGCGATGACGATACATCCCGATACCATCGCGCTTTGGACGTTGCTCGTCGCGTTCTCAGCGTTTCCTGCCGAACACGGGCGAGGCCATCCTTTGCGCCGTCCAGTCGAAGAAGTCGTGGCGGCCGGACCAGCGATGCACCTCCGCATCGCAGACGATGCAGGCGAAACTGCCGGAGTGCTTGGCCTGCGATTCCTCCCGGGTCGCGGTGTAGTTCATCCCGCAACTGGGGCAGGCGAAATGCTCTGTCGTCCATATGCTATTGGCCATGGCACAAATATAAGCGGCCCGGGCGGCTCTTGAAACGCGCGAATGCGGCAAGCGGGCGGGGCGTTGAAATGAATGTTAAGCCGAGCTTAACTGCATCGAAGAAATTGCGTGGGGAGTTCCGGTGCGCTTTGTGATGTCGCTGGTCTTGACGATCTCTGTCCTGCCGATGTCGGTGCCGGTGCGCCGCAAGATAACGCGCAGCCGGCGCTGGGCTGGTGTTGCCGGCCGCAGTCACGGACTTCCTGCAGAAATCTCCTTGCGGCGGCTGACCGGATAGGCGGGGAATGTTGACGCTTTCGATTGCGCCCCTGACCAAGGCTTCGTTCGCGCCGTTCGGCGAGGTGGTCGAGACCGCCGGTGCCACAGTGAAGCCGATCAATGACGGTTTCGCGCACCGCTTCGACGATCTTGCCCGCATCGACGTGGCGGCCGAAGGTGGCTCGATCAACATCAGCCTGTTCACGGGCGCGGTGAGGCCGAACCCGATACGGATTGCGCTGATGGAGCGGCATCCGCTCGGCAGCCAGTTGTTCATGCCGCTGAACGAGAAACCGTGGCTGGTCGTGGTGTGCAGGGACCCGCGCGTGCCCGCAAGCTACCGCGCCTTTTCGGCCTCGGGGCGGCAGGGCGTCAATTACGCGCGCAACGTCTGGCATCATCCCCTGCTGGTGCTGGCGGATGAGAGCCCGTTTCTGGTCGTCGACCGCAAGGGACCGGGCGACAATCTCGAGGAAGTCAGGCTTGCCGAATCCGACTGGCTCATGCTGGCGCCCGGTGCCGGATGATCCCGGCACGGGGGGTGTCCATCGCGATCCCCGTCAGGCGCGGCCGGCCGGCGGTATTCTCACGAAAAAAGAACTGCCCACCGTCAGGCGGGCAGTTCGGACTTTTCGGAGGCCGAGGCCGCGCCATAGAGCGTTACGCTTCCAGGTCGGCCAACCGTTCGCGGTTGCGCAGTACGATCTGGCGGGCGCCGGAGAGGCCGAGCACGCCCTGCTGCTGCAACTCGGACAGTGCGCGCGAGACGGTCTCCAGCGTCAGTCCGAGATAGTCCCCGATATCGCGGCGGCACATCGGCAGTGCAATCATGCCGGTCTTGGCGATGCGGCGGTCCATTTCGAGCAGGAAGGTGGCGACGCGTTCCATGGCGGTCTTGCGGCCCAGGAGCAGCATGTGGTTTTCGGCATGCTGCAGTTCGCCCGAGGTGATCGACCAGAGGTCACGGGCGACGCGGACGTCGCTCTGGGCGGAAAGTTCGAGGCTCTTGCGCTTCACGAGGCGCAGCGTGGTGTCGAGGATGGCTTCGGCCGCGAGGCGATGGGTCGCGCCCGATTCGAGGCCGAACACGTCGCCGGGCAGATGGAAGGCGCCGATCTGGCGGCGGCCGTCGGAGAGCAGCTTGTAGGTTCGCACGGCGCCGCGGATCACCTGGTAGACATATTCCGCCTGCTCGTCCTCGCCGTAGATTTCCTCGTCCTTGCGGTAGGTGAACTCGGTGGCAACGAGACCGGCGTGCCCGGTCAGAATGCCGAATTGGTCATTGGCTGCGCAGGGAAGGGAGGCAACCTTGCGGCCGACGGAGGAAGAAGCGCTGTTCGACTGGGTGAGCATCTGGACATCTCCTCGTTCCGGGATGTCCAAACCGTATTTGTTAACCGGGGCACCCGAAATTGGGTCCGATGCCTTAAGGGCTTGCCCCTACGTAGTTTACCGGAGGTGGCGACTGCTAATGCAACTCAGTGGCAGGTACCCTTTTCAAGGGCGCCTCTGATATGGCCGACCAGGCTCTCGTCCAGCAATGGCTTGTGCAGAACGTAACGAACGCCGGCATTTGCCGCTCTTTCCGAGAGCTGCTCGTCCAGATGACCTGTGATGAGAATGACCGGGGCCGAAATTTCCCGGTCTCGCAGGCATCGGACGAGGTCCAGTCCGTTCATGCTGGGCATCTTGTAGTCGATCACGAAGCAATCGGCGCCATCCGAAGCCTCGTCGCCCAGAAGTGCCGCGCCGCTCTTGAACGTGCGTACATCGAACCCGTCGGTCTCCAGCAGGAATTGCAGCGAACCGAGGACATCGGAGTCGTCATCAACAACGTAGATCATCGCCTTGATCGGTGAGGCACGCACCACCGACTCCCGCCAATTCGGAGCATATTCGGAACATCATGGCAGGGTTGACCTGCGATGACTTGATTTGCCTCAATCCTTCAGCGCGCCGGCTTGCATTGCCAGCCGCACCAGTTCAGAGAGGCTGCCAGCCTGCATCTTGGTCATGACGTTGGCCCGGTAGACCTCGATGGTGCGGGGACTGATGTCATATTCACGCGCGATGGCCTTGTTGGAAAGGCCTGCGACCAGGCCATCCATCACCTGCCGCTCGCGCGGGCTCAGCGTTGCGATCCGTTCGGCGATCTCGCGGGTGATCGCCTCCTGCCTCGCTTCCGGCTCCGCACGTTTCAATCCGGTGTCGACCATGGCGATCAGCATGTCGTCGTCGAACGGCTTCTCCAGGAAATCGACCGCTCCGAGCTTCATCGCCTCCACCGCCAGCGGAACGTCGCCATGTCCCGTCATGATGACGACGGGAAAGCGGCACTGCTGCGCTTTCAGCCGCCGCAGCAATTCGATCCCGTCAATTCCTGGCATCCGCACGTCGGAGACGACGCAGCCGAACGCGAGACCGCCGATCGCTTCGAGGAAAGCCTGCGCCGAATCGAACAGCGCGACCTCGAATTCGGCAGAAGTCAGCAGAAATTCCAGTGAATCGCGCATCGCCTCGTCATCGTCGATGACGTAGACTTTTCCCCTAGACATCAGTCAGGCTCTCGTTCGGTGCGGCAGGCAGTGTAAAACGGAACGTTGCACCGCCGGAAGGGTTATTCTCGGCCCACATCTTGCCGCCATGCGCCTCGACGATGGAGCGGCTGATCGAGAGCCCGACCCCCATGCCGGCTTCCTTGGTCGTGAAAAAGGTCTGAAACAGATTCGGCTCGACGCCTTCGGCAAAGCCCGTACCGGTATCGGCGACAGCGACCTCGATCATGTCACCGGCGACCGGCCTGGTCGAGGCCACCAGCCGGCGCTGCGGTGAAGCCGCCATGGCTTCCAGCGCATTGCGGAACAGGTTGACCAGCACCTGCTGGATCTGGACACGGTCGACCAGCACGAGGTCGTATTTCCGATCGAGGTCGAACTGCAGGCTGACGCCCTGTTCGCGCGCGCCCGTGAGACCGAGCGCGCCGGATTCCTCGATCAGCCTGGTAATGCTTTCAACGCGCTTCTCCGACTCGCCGCGCGCGACAAAATCGCGCAGCCGGCGGATGATCTGGCCGGCGCGCATGGCCTGCTCGGCTGCACGGTCCATCGCGCTCTCGATCTTGTCGCGGTTGGGTTCGGTGCTTGCGGAAAGCAGCCGGCGCGACCCCTTCATGTAGTTGCTGATCGCCGCCAGGGGCTGGTTCAGTTCGTGAGCGAGCGCGGAGGCCAGTTCACCCATCGCCGACAGGCGCGATATGTGGACGAGCTCCGACTGTAGTTCCTGCAGGCGGTGCTGGGTCTGTTGCTGTTCGGTCAGGTCGCGTGCGAAGCCGGTGAAGAAAGTCTCGTCGCCGGTACGCATTTCGCCGACCGACAGATGCATCGGGAAGGTCGTGCCGTTCTTGCGCCTGCCGGTGACGATGCGGCCGATGCCGACGATGCGGCGCTCGCCGGTCGCGCGATAGCGATCGAGATA
>JAHCKB010000522.1 GCA_026125985.1 Bradyrhizobium sp. | reverse complement strand
GCTGCTGTCACCGACGACCTTCTTTCTGCTGGTGGTCAATGTCGTCTACGTCTTCTTCGACACGTTCGGCATCATCGACGCCGTGACCGGCGGCGGGCCCGCGGGCGCCACCACCACCATGGTCTACAAGGTCTATGCCGACGGACGCCTCGGCGGCGACCTCGGCGGCTCGGCTGCGCAATCGGTCGTGCTGATGGTCATCGTGATCGCGCTGACCGCGATCCAGTTCCGCTACGTCGAACGCAAGGTGCAGTACTGATGGTCGAGCACCGTCCGCTCAGCGATTTCATCGCATACGCCATCCTGACCCTCGGCGTGTTCATCGTCGTCTTTCCGGTCTGGCTCGCCTTCGTCGCCTCGACCCATGATGCTGCCACCGTCGTCGGCGGCAGCATGCCGGCATCGCCCGGCACGCATGCGATGGAGAACTACTACCGCGCCATCTTCGTCGGCGGCTCGCGCACCAGCCGCGAGCCCGTCGCCAACATGCTGATCAACTCCTTCGTCTCCGCGATCGGTATCGCACTCGGCAAGATCTTCATCTCGATCCTGTCGGCCTATGCGGTGGTCTATTTCCGCTTTCCGTTCCGCAAGACCGCGTTCTGGATCATCTTCATCACCCTGATGCTGCCGGTCGAGGTACGCATCTATCCGACCTACAAGGTGGCCGCGGATCTGCGGCTGCTGGACAGCTATGCCGGCCTGATCCTGCCGCTGATTGCGTCAGCCACCGGCACGCTGCTGTTCCGCCAGTTCTTCATGACCGTCCCGGACGAGCTGCTGGAAGCCTCGCGCATCGACGGCGCAGGCCCGTTCCGCTTCTTCAAGGATACGCTTCTGCCGCTGTCGGTCACGACCATGGCGGCGCTGTTCGTGATCCAGTTCATCTATGGCTGGAATCAGTATCTGTGGCCGCTGCTCATCACCACGCAGGATTCGATGCAGACCATCGTGATCGGCATCAAGAAGATGCTGGTGGCGCAGGACGAACTCGCCGAATGGCAGCTCGCGATGGCGACCGCCATGCTTGCCATGCTGCCGCCGGTGGCGGTCGTGATCTTCATGCAGCGGCTGTTCGTGCGCGGCCTGGTGCAGACGGAAAAGTGAATATGGCGAGCAGCGAACGACACATCAGTGTTTCCCCGTCATTGCGAGCGAAGCGAAGCAATCCATTTCTCACAGGAAACAGAGCTGGATTGCTTCGTCGCTACGCTCCTCGCAATGACGTCACCCCGCCGGTCGGAATTTGCGAGTGAGACAATGGCCAACGTAACGCTGCGCAACGTCCGCAAGACCTATCCCGGCGGCTTCGAGGCCATCAAGGGCATCGATTTCGAGGTCGGCGACGGCCAGTTCTGCGTGCTGGTCGGCCCCTCCGGCTGCGGCAAGTCCACGCTGCTGCGCATGGTCGCGGGGCTCGAGACCATCTCGGGCGGCGAGATCGACATCGGCGGCCGCGTCGTCAACGACGTGGAACCGGCCGACCGCGACATCGCGATGGTGTTCCAGAACTACGCCCTCTATCCGC
>JAHCKB010000521.1 GCA_026125985.1 Bradyrhizobium sp. | reverse complement strand
CAGCCGCGGCGACCAGTTCACCCCGGAGTTTCTCGCGATCTCGCCCAACAACAAGATTCCGGCGATCGTCGACCCCGAGGGGCCGGACGGCAAGCCCATCTCGATCTTCGAGTCGGGCGCCATCCTCAAATACCTGGCCGAGAAGTTCGGCCGTTTCTACGGCAAGTCGTGGGCCGAGCGGGTCAAGATCGACGAGTGGCTGTTCTGGCAGGTTGGCGGCTTCGGCCCCATGCTGGGACAGGCCAACCACTTCGCGCGCTATGCCAAGGAGAAGATCCCCTATGCCATCGACCGCTACATCAACGAGACGCACCGGCTGTACAAGGTGCTGAATGGCCAGCTCGGGCGGCAGGCGGCGGCAGGCAAGGACTACATCGCGGGCGACGACATCTCGATCGCCGATTTCGCCATCCTCGACTGGTCGAACGGCTATGCCAACTACGCCATCGACGAGTCCGAGTTCCCGCACTGGCTGGCCTGGCGCGAGCGCATGCGCGCCCGTCCGGGCGTCGCGAGGGCGCTGGCGTTCCAGTTGCCGGAAAAGCCGGTCGACATCTCCAGGGACGCTGAAGCGCAGAAGGTCCTGTTCGGCCAACGATAGATCAGCCGCAGCTGAAGTCGGGCGTCTCCGCGCGGTCGGGGACGCGCGGCCAGTCCTGCGTCACCGCGCACATCGAGCCCAGGCACCCGCCGCCGAGGGTGAGCCTGTCGCCCCTGGTCCACAGCAGCACGTCATACGCCTTGCCCTCTTCCGCATTGTAGATGTTGGCGGTGTAGGCATTGGGATCGTTCGTGGGCTTGATCGACACCGCCTGCAGCCCGAGCAGCGAGCGCGTCTGCAGCGCCTGGTTGGGGTTCTTGTAGTCGAGGATCAGCGTGGCGAAGGCGGCCTTGTCCATGCCGCGGCAGGCGTCCGCATCCTTGCCGGGCGGAATCACGATGAAGCTGAAGGTGCCGCAGAACTCGGCGCCGCAGGGCTGCACATTGATCTCGGTGCCGGTGAGGGTCCGCCACGTGCCTTCGATCGGCGCGGGCGTGCGGGTCGCGGCGGGGTCCTGGGCCAGCGCGGGGCAGGCGAGCAGCCCAAGGGCCAGAACCGGGCCTGTGGCCCTGCAGACTAGGTCACTGAGTGTCACGAGGTCACCTCTTGCCGGAGAATCCGGACCCATCGAAACGTCCGCCCCGCCACTAGGCTGCGCGCAAATCGCGCAAATATATGGCGCCTGAAACGCGCACAGTACGGATTGGCTGCCGTCAAAAGGCAAGACGATTCGCGCGCACGATTGGCGTCGCCGCGCGATTTAGGTGGCGGGTGAGCTTCCGGAACAACGGGCGCGTGCGCCCGGCGATTCGTCCGCCGTCCGATCGCGCCGGCTAGACGATACCGCCGCCGCCGGACTCGACTGCGGGCCGTTCGAGCGCGACCCGCTTGCGATAGCCGGCCGCCCGATAGGCGCCGACCGGATCGATCGCACCGCCATCCTTGAGCCGCGCCATGGCGAGGATCGGTTCCACATCGGTGCGGAACG
>JAHCKB010000520.1 GCA_026125985.1 Bradyrhizobium sp. | reverse complement strand
CATTATGACTGGATATAACCAGATAAGGAGAGGCTGCGATGAAGCTTGCGATCGTCGGCGGAGGGGGAGTGCGGGCGCCGCTGTTCATGCAGTCGGCGCTCAAGCGTGCCCGTCGTCTGAACCTCACCGAAATCTGCCTGATGGACACCGACGCGGCGCAGCTGCCGCTGATCGGCGCGCTCTGCACGGAACTGGCACGGCGCGATGGGTCAGGGGTGGCGATCACGACGACCGACTCGGTGGACGAGGCGTTCGCCGGCGTGAGCTACGTCGTAACGACAGTGCGGCCGGGCGGCGCGCTGGGACGCGTCACCGATGAAAAGATTGCCCGCAAGCATGGCGTATTGGGTCAGGAAACGACCGGCGCCTGCGGCTTTGCCATGGCGCTTCGCTCGATCCCCACGATCCTTGCTTATGCGCAGCGGCTCCGCGAGATCAGCCCGGACGCTTGGCTGTTCAATTTCACCAACCCCGCCGGTCTCGTCAGCCAGGCGCTCAGCGATGCAGGCATCACGCGCTGTGTGGGTATCTGCGACAGCGCCAATGGGGCACAGAATGCGGTCGCCCGCCGCCTCGGCCTCGACCCGCAGGCGGTCGAGGCCGATCTGTTCGGGCTCAACCATCTGTCGTTCACGCGCGAGGCGCGGGTCGACGGCGTCGATCGGTTGCCGGAGGCACTGGCTGACGACGCCTTCCTTGCCGGCACGAACCTCCGCGTGTTCGAGCCGCGCGTGCTGCGCCGGCATGGCATGTGGATCAACGAGTACCTCTACTATTACTACTACATCGACAAGGCGCTCGCCGATCACCGCAACGGGCCGACACGCGGCGAGGAAGTGCTTGAGCTCAACCGGCAATTGCTGGACGAGCTGCAGCTGATCGACGCCGCGCGTCATCCCGAACAGGCGCTGAAGGCCTATTTCGACTACGAGCACCGCCGCTCCGGCAGTTACATGGCGCACGCAACGCAGATCGCGGCCGCTCAAGGCGATGCTCACGCAACTGCGGACGACGGTGAGGGCTATGCCGGAGTCGCGCTGAGCCTGATGGAGGCGCTCGAGGGCAATGGCTCCATCCGCACCGGGCTCAACGTCGTCAATCGCGGCGCCATTGCCGACCTCGACGACGACGACGTCGTGGAGGTGAGCTGCATCGTCGACAGCGACGGTATCCGGCCGGTGCCGGTCGGCCGGATGCCCGAGGCGCAGTCATATCTTGTGCGCAGCGTGAAGCACTACGAACGGCTGGCCGCGAAGGCTGTTCTCGGCAAGGACCGGGCGCTTGCCATCGACGCTCTGGTGGCGCACCCGCTGGTCCTCTCCTACTCGCTCGCAGAAGGTCTGGTCGACGACTTCCTCAGCGCCTACTCCACCTATGCGGAGGGGTGGGCATGAGCGAGCGTTACGACGTCCTGGTCGCCGGCGAGTACTATTGCGACCTGATCTTTGCCGGCCTCGACCGGCTGCCGACGTTGGGCCACGAGGTCGTTGCCAGCGGCCTCACGACGCGGCCGGGCGGCTGCTACAACATGGCGCTGG
>JAHCKB010000052.1 GCA_026125985.1 Bradyrhizobium sp. | reverse complement strand
TTCATAGGCGAGCCCGCGCAGGGACCAGGCCTGTCCGTTGTTCGGCTCGGACTGCACAGCCTCGTCGAGATCAAGGGTGGCTTCCTTCACCTTGTCGAGCGCGAGGTAGCTGGTAGCGCGCGCCACAAGCGGATCGGCGCGTTGCGGCACAAGGCCGTGGGCCGCCGTGAAATCCGCGATCGCCTCGGCGTACCGCTTTTCGCTTTGGTGAATCTGGCCGCGGCCGCTGAGCGCCGGCACGTTGTAGGGATCGAGCGTCAGCGCCTTTTCGAAATGAGCAAGGGCCTCATCGGTCTTGCCCGATCGGGCCAGGGTCTGTCCCTGGACAGCATAGGCCTGCGCGTCCCTGACGTTTGCGGCGCTGATCTCGGCAGTTGGTGTGGCCGCCGGTTTGGGCGTCGCTTCCTTGTCCGGGCCGGACGAGAACGAGCCGAGATCGAAAGAGCAGCCGCACAGGCTCAGCCCGACGAGGAGAATGGCCGCGCGCGAAACGTTCAGGCAGGCATCGGAACTCGAAATGGCCATTTCGGCGAATGCTCACATGTCCTGTGCCGCAAGGGTAGCCCGCTGCGCGGTAAAGTACATCGGACAAAAAGAAACGCGGACCGCAAGGTCCGCGTTTCGGAATCAAATTCTCGGACGTGATCAGCGCGGGCCGCGGGCGCCGGCACCACCACGGCCGCCGCCTCCCGCACCGCGGTCGGCTCCGGGACCGGCGCCGAAGGCCGGCTTCGGCTTCATCGGCAGCAGGCCTTCGCGCTGCAACTTCTTGCGCGCCAGCTTGCGGGCGCGGCGCACGGCTTCCGCCTTTTCGCGGGCTTTCTTCTCGGAGGGCTTCTCGTAGTGGCCGCGGAGCTTCATCTCGCGGAAAATGCCCTCGCGCTGCATCTTTTTCTTGAGCGCCTTGAGGGCTTGATCGACGTTGTTATCGCGGACGAGAACCTGCACGCGGCATCCTCTTTCAGTGTGAGCAGTCTGGATTGTGAGCGGTCTGGAATTCTGCAAAGCGAAAGGTCGGCGAACGGCGGACCTTTAGCCCGAGCGCGCGCATGTATCAGACAAATCCCCAATTGTCCACCTGACCGACCGCCGCTGACGCGGCAAAATTGACCGATCCGGGCGGAAATCAGCCCTTTTTCGGTCGATCCGGCGTCACCTGCGTCACATGCCCCATCTTGCGGCCCGGCCGCGGCGCCCCTTTGCCGTAGAGATGGACGGTGGCGCCGGGGACCGTCAACCAGCGCTCGTAGTCAAGGATGTCGTCGCCGATCAGGTTGGTCATGGTGACGCGGCCATGGCGGAGCGGCTTGCCGAGCGGCCAGCCGGCGATGGCGCGGATATGCTGCTCAAATTGCGAGATCGAGGCGCCGTCCAGTGTCCAGTGTCCGGAGTTATGCACCCGCGGCGCGATCTCGTTGACCAGCACCTGCGGGCCTTTCCCGTTCGCCACCACGAACATCTCGACCGCGAGCACACCGACATAGTCGAGCGCGACGGCAATCTTTTCGGCAATGGCGCGGGCCTGATCCGCCAGCGCCTCCGGGATGTCGGCCGGCGCGCGCGAGATTTTGAGAATGTGGTCGCGATGCTCGTTCTCGGTAACGTCGTAGCATTCGACGTCGCCGTCGGCCGAACGCGCCGCAACCACGGATATCTCGCGCTCGAACGGCACGAAGGCCTCCAGGATCGCGGACTTGGTGCCCAGTTCGCTCCAGATGCGATCGAAATCGTCGCCCTCGCGGATGATCGCCTGTCCCTTGCCGTCATAGCCGAAGCGGCGGGTCTTGATGACGGCGGGCAGGCCAATGCGCTTGATCGCCGCGCGAAGTGTCTCGGGCGAGGACACGTCGGCATAGTCGGCGGTGCCGATGCCGAGCCCGGCCACGAAATCCTTCTCGATCAGGCGGTCCTGCGTGGTCTCGAGGATCTTGTAGGCGGGCAGCACCGGCTTGTGCGCAGCCAGCACCATGGCGGTTGCCGCCGGGACGTTCTCGAACTCGTACGTCACCACGTCGACATCGGCGGCGAACATTTCCAGCCGCTCGACGTCGGCATATTCGGCGCAGACGCCGTTGAGCACCACATCGAAGGCGGGCGCATCCGGCTCCGGCGAGAACACCTGGCACTTCAAACCGAGCCGGGCGGCCGCCATCGCCAGCATCCGTCCCAACTGGCCGCCGCCAAGAATTCCGATGGTATCGCCCGGCTTCAGCTTCACGCGACTGGAAGCGGTCACGCCGCTCCCTCCGGGCGCTCGGCGACCGCATCGGTTTGCGCCTTGCGCCAGGCGGCGAGCCGTGCAGCGAGCGCGGGGTCGTTCAATGCCAGCACGCTCGCGGCCAGCAGGGCCGCATTGATGGCGCCGGCCTTGCCGATCGCCAGCGTGCCGACGGGAATGCCGGCCGGCATCTGCACGATGGAGTAGAGCGAGTCCTGTCCCGACAGGGCCTTGGATTCGACCGGGACGCCGAAGACAGGCAATTCCGTCAGCGAGGCCGCCATGCCCGGCAGGTGCGCCGCCCCGCCAGCGCCAGCGATGATGACCTTGAAACCTGCCGCCCTGGCGCCCTTGGCGAAGGCAAACAGCCGTTCAGGCGTGCGATGGGCGGAGACGATGCGCGTGTCGGAGGCAATCCCGAGCGCAGTCAGCGTCTCGGCGGCGTGGCGCATGGTCTCCCAGTCCGACTGGCTGCCCATGATGATGGCGACGGGGACGGTCATTTATGCCAATTCTTTTCAGGAATCCAAAAGCATAGGCCGATTATAGGGTCGGCCCGGGGTTGATCCAAGGCGTGGCAAGAGGTCGGGAATGCACTATCCTGTCTTGGTGAATCCGAGCAAGCCTTCTTGAGAAGTTGCCCATGAAGAAGAAAGCCGGGGCTCGGGCCTCGAAGGCTGCTAAAGGCGGCAGGTCCGGGCGGAAGGCGGCGCTGCCGCGGGCGAAGGCGGGTCCCCGGCGGCAGGCGGTTTCCAAGGTGACCGGATCCGACGGGGACAGGTCGGCCGTGCGGCGGCTTCGCCGGGAGCTGGCGAAGGCGCGGTCCGAGATCGAGCGGCTGACGGCGATCGCCGAGACGGACTACCTGCTCGACATCCCTAACCGGCGCGGCTTCGAACGCGAGTTGTCGCGTTCGATCGCCTTCATCAAGCGCTATTCGGCGCGCGCTGCGCTGCTGGTGCTCGACGTCGACCGGCTGAAGCCGATCAACGACACGTTTGGCCATGCTGCAGGCGATAAGGTATTGCAGGCGATCGTGCAGGCGCTTGTGAGCCAGGTGCGGGCTTCCGATGTCGTTGGCCGGCTCGGCGGAGACGAATTCGCGATCCTGCTGTGGAATCTGACCGAGACCGACGCGCGTGCAAAGGCGGCAGCGCTCGAAGAGGCGATCGACGGCTTGCGCTTTTCGTTCGGCGGCAAGGCGGTGCAGACCGGCGCATCGGTCGGTATTGCGATCCTCGATACCCATTCAGATACGCGCGCGGCAATCGAGCAGGCGGACAGCGCGATGTATGTGCGCAAGGCTCAGCGCCGCCACGAGGCCGGGTAGATCAGCTCGGCGAGCTTCCTACAGCCCGCCGAGATCCTCCGGCACGTTGCCGAATTTGCGCAGGAGATGCGCGTCGCCGAACTCGCCGATCATGGGATCGCCGGTGCGGCTGAAGGCGATCGCGCCCATGCTGCCGGGAATTCGCGACATCATCTCGGCGCGGCGGAGCGCAGTGGTTGCGCTCTGACATTCCTCGGCATTGCCCGCGATCATTTCGCCGCTCTCGTCGCGCATGAAAGGCAGTGCGACATAGTAGGTAACGTTGGCCATTGCCTGGTTCCTGGCTATCCGGTTCAGGCGGCGTTGCTTCCCGCATGCGAGCAAGGGGCGGGCACGCATCCGGCAGCGACGGCCGCCTGAAGTTCGGCAAGTTCTGTTTCGAGAAATTCGTTGGCCATGATCAGAGCCTTGATCGTCGAGCGCAGGTTGCCGTCGCACATGGCTATGGCCTGGTCACAAGCCTGTTCGTAGCGGCCGATGTCTGAAAACACGGAAGGGAGCATGGCGGAAACTCTCTCGCTGAGGGCATTCAATATGTTCCTGTTTTGTTCCAGAAGTCAAGAGCGAAATTTCCTGGAACAATCGCGCACCGCCGACGTTGATATTTTGCTTGTACAGACTTCCACCGACTCGTTAGCCCCGGCCCGCCTCGCGAGCAGGCCGGGGCCATTTTGTCCGAGCAGCATCTGTGAAGAACGGGGACAAGCCCCGACCTGAGCAGGGCCTGGCTACCGGCTCTTTGCGGAAATCGCACTCAGGCGATGATGTCCGGGGTGATCTGGTCTTCGATGAAGGCGATGCGGTCGCGCAGTAGCAATTTGCGTTTCTTCAGGCGCTGCAACCGCAACAGATCGGGCGCGGGCGACTGATGCAGCGCATCGATTGCGGCGTCGAGGTCGCGGTGCTCCTGCTGCAGCTTGGCGAGCTCGGCCTGGAGTTCGCGCTCATCTTCGTCGGTCATGATCTTTGTTTACTAGGAAGCAAGATGAGGTTGTGAACAGCCCTTTGGCGGCGCTTTGCAAATATCGTCCTTGCCGAAGGCCGGCGCAAGCCGACCCGGCTCGATGGTCACGATTGGTTACGGATAATCCCGAAAAAATGACAGCACCGGATTTCCGATTCCCATCGACAGAATGCCAGTCTGGTGTACACTTTCTCATCCGGATCGAATCTGAGGTTTCCACCGAGGAGGAATGCGAATGGCACTACAGGCCCATCTCGTTGAACTGGAACGCAAACACAAGATTCTTGAAAGTGAGTTGCACGAAGCGTTGCTCCACCTCTCCACAGATGACATGGAAATCGTCGAGTTGAAGCGTCGAAAGCTGATGGTAAAGGACGAAATCGAGCGGCTGCGTCAAGCCGCGGAAGACACGGTCCACTAAGCCGACGTCCTCGCAAGTCTTCGCAAGACACGTCTCTTCGCAAGACACGGCCCTCGCTTCCGGGTGGGTTCTGGCTCATCCGTGCGGGGGCTATTTATTTTTACCGACTCATCCGACCTGAACTCCGGCCATGGTCGCCACGTGATCGGCGATCGCCAGCGATGACGTCAGACCGGGGGATTCGATACCGAACAGGTTGATCAGTCCGGCGACGCCATGCTCGCCCGGCCCCTGCATCAGAAAGTCCTGGCGCGCCACCGCGGGCGGGACGATTTTCGGCCGGATCCCGGAATAGCTCGGCAGCAATGCGCCGTCCGGTAGCCCCGGCCAGTACTTGCGGATTGCCGGATAGAAGCGCGCTGCGCGCGCCGGATCGACCGCGTAGTCGATGCTGTCGATCCATTCGACATCAGGGCCGAACCGAGCCTGACCGGCCAGGTCGAGCGTCAGATGCACGCCAAGTCCGCCGGGCTCCGGCACGGGATAGATCAGGCGTGAAAACGGCGCCCGCACGCTGCAACTGAAATAGTTGCCCTTGGCAAGATAGGCGGTCGGAATCATCTCGATCGGCATGCCCTCGATGGCGCGTGCCACCTTCGGAGCGTTGAGCCCGGCGGCGTTGATCAGCAGATCGCAGGCGAGGCTCATCGGTGAGGCGCCACCGGCTTCCAGTTCGATGCGGCCCGCTTCGGCTTTGGCGCGAACCAGCGGAGTGTGGAATGCGAACGCCGCACCGGCCCCTTCCGCCTCACCGCGCAGCGACAGCATGTAAGTGTGGCTGTCGATGATCCCCGTGGAAGGCGAGAGCAGGGCTGCGTCGCATTTCAGTCCCGGCTCGAGCTCGCGCGCGGCTTCGCCCGAGAGCGTCTGCATATCGGCCACGCCATTGGCTTCCGCATGGGCACGGATCGCCGCGAGCTTCGTGGTCTCCTCCGGCGTGGTCGCCACGATCAGCTTGCCGCAATTGCTGTGAGGAATGCCGTGCTGGCTGCAATAGCGGTAGAGCGCTTGCCTGCCGGCAACGCACATCCGCGCCATCCAGCTCCCGGCTGGATAGTAGATTCCGGCATGGATCACCTCGCTGTTGCGGGAGGAGGTTATCGTACCGATGCCTTCGGCCTCCTCCAGCACCACCACCTCGCGGCCGGCCTGCGCCAGCCTCCGTGCCAGCGCAAGGCCGATCACCCCGGCCCCGACAATGACGCACTCGACCTTGTCCATGTGAAACTGAAATCCGAGAAATTGCTGCTTCGCCAGGCAATACCAGCCGCAGGTATTCAAAGTGTTGTCAGGGATCTTCCGCAGCCAAGCCCTTGGGATATCTCACAGACGAGCAGCCGAACCCGCCTCATTAGTGAAGCATTAATCATGTCAGGGCAATTGCCGCAGTTTTGAGCCACATCCCGGGATTGCAGGGGTAGTCATTTACCCGATCCAAACCGCACCCACGGACACTCCGGCGCTGAAATGCGCAGGTGACGGATGGCTGGCAAGAATTGGCAGGCAGGTAGCAAGAATTCTCTTGCCACAGCCGTCGTGTGTCTCGCCGCCGGCGCCTTGCCGTCGGCACACGCGCGGGCTGCTCCAGACGGATTCCTGCCTTCCAGCCATGTGACCTCTCTCGATCCTGGCATGATATGGGAAATCCTGATCGGCGGCATCGTGGTCGTCTCCCTGCTCGGGTCTGTCGCGATCTGGGCGGCATCCGCACTGCGCCGGGGCCAGCGTGTCCGGCTTCGGCGTAACGCCTTTGTCAGCTCGGCGCTGAACCGCCTCAATCAGGGCGTGGTGATGACCGATCCGCGCGGGCGAGTCATCTTCTGCAACGACCAGTTCCTGCACATCTACGGGCTGACCCGTGCCGACGTGCCGCCTGACATGACCGGGCCGGAACTGCGCGAGATGCGGCGCCGCAAGGGCATGCTCGACGTTTCCGACGAAGAGTTCTTCAAGCGTGCGGCCGCACCGGAAGGGTTGGTCACGGAACTGCCCGATGGCCGCTCTGTGCTGGTGAAATACTTCACGCTGCCGAATGGCGGCTCCGTCGTCACCCATCTAGACTGCACCGAACAGCGAAAGTTGTCGCGCAAGCTGTCGTCGACGACCCAGTTCCTGGAATCGGTGCTGGACAACGTTCCGGTCTGCGTCGCAGCCAAGAGTATTGAGGACGGACGCTATATCTTCGCTAACCGCGCCTTCGAGCGCTTCTCGCGCTTCTCGCGCGACCACATCGTCGGCAGGCGTGCGGAGGAGATATTCAGCCCCGCCACGGCGGTTGCCATCGTCAAGGCCGACGAGTCGGCCTTGCAGGCACCGGAGGGTAGCTTTCGCAACGAATTCAGGGTCGAGCGCGGTTCGCAGCAGCGCGTGCTCGCTTCCAATCGCGTGGTGGCGCGCAACGAAAAGGGTGAGCCGGAGTTCCTGATTGCGCTGTTCGACGATGTTACCGAGCGCCGTTCGCTGTCACGAGAGCTGGAGAATACCAAGAAGTTCCTCGAGCTCGTCGTCGACAACATCCCGGTCGCGCTGATTGTCGAGAGTGTCCGCGACGGCAAATATCTGCTGGCCAACCGCAGCGCCGAAGCCATCCTCAATCGCCGCCGCGAGGACGCGACAGGACTGACGGCGGCCGATATCTTCAACCCGCGCGAGGCAAAACTCATCGTTGCGCGCGACGAGGCGGCGATCAGGAAACGCGGCCTGCTCACGGAGGAGCATCCGATCTCGACCAAGGACGGTTTGCGGCTGTTCCTCACCCGTCGCATGACCGTGTTCGACGACGCCGGCGAGCCGCAATATCTGATCAAGACCCACGAGGATGTCACCGATCGCCGCCAGACCGAGTCGCGGATGGCCCACATGGCCTATCACGACGGTCTCACCGACCTGCCGAACCGTGCGGCCTTCCTGCAGGCGCTGGCGCAGATGATCGAGGCCTGTGCGGACACCGACGAGGAGTTCGCCGTGCTCTGCGTCGACCTCGACGGGTTGAAGGAGATCAACGACGTGTTCGGCCATGCGATGGGCGACAAGGTGCTCATCGAGGTCGCCCGCCGGTTGCAGGAGACCGCGCGGGGCGGCGTGGTGGCGCGACTGTCCGGCGATGAGTTCGGCCTGATCATCGACGGCAAGCAGCCGGAAGCAGGCCGCACGCTGGCGGCCCGGATCGCCGAAGCGCTGGCCAGGGAGTTCCTGATCGACGACAAGGCGGTTCGCACCGGCGTCACAACGGGCATCGCGGTCTTCCCCCACAACGGATCGGACGCGGCTGCCCTGCTTGCCAATGCCAGTGCGGCGCTGTTTCGAGCCAAGCAGAGGTCGCGCGGCACCGTCAACCTGTTCGAGCCGGAGATGGACCAGCAGATCAGAGACCGCCGCGTGCTGCACCAGGATCTTTCGGTCGCGATCAAGAATGGCGAATTGTCGCTTCACTACCAGCCGCAGGCCGCCTCAGGCGAGACGGTCGCCACCAGCACGGTCACCGGCTTCGAGGCGCTGGCGCGCTGGATGCATCCGGTGCGTGGTTTCGTCTCGCCCGCCGACTTCATCCCGATTGCGGAAGAGAGCGGCCTGATCGTCGAGATGGGCGAATGGATTCTGCGGGAAGCTTGCCGTGAGGCGGCGTCCTGGCCGACGCCGCTGCAGATCGCCGTCAACCTGTCGCCGGTGCAGTTCATGCGCGGCGACGTCGTCAGCCTCGTGCATTCGATCCTGCTCGAAACGGGACTGTCGCCGGGACGGCTGGAACTCGAAATCACCGAAGGCGTGCTGATCGAGGACTTCGAGCGGGGTCTTGCGTTGCTGCGGCGGCTGAAGGCGCTGGGTGTGCGCATCTCGATGGACGATTTCGGCAGCGGCTATTCCTCGTTGAGCTACCTGCAGGCCTTTCCCTTCGACAAGATCAAGATCGACCGCGCCTTCGTCATCAATCTCGGCAAGACCTCGAAATCGGCCAATATCGTCAGCGCGATCATCGACCTCGGCCATGGCCTTGAGATGTCGATCGTCGCCGAAGGCGTGGAGACGGCGGAACAGCTGTCCTTCCTGGTGCAGGAAGGCTGCGACGCCGTGCAGGGCTATTTGCTCGGCAAACCGGCGCCGATCAACCAATATGCCGACCTTGTCGGCCGCGCTCCCGACAATGCCATGGAGCCCGCGCGCAAGACCGGATAGAGGTGATGGGACCGCGTTCCAAATCCTCTCAGCGCAGCGCATGGCGGACTACGATCTTGCAATCATCGGCGGCGGGCTCAACGGCGTCAGCGTGGCGCGCGACGCCGCCGGCAGGGGACTTCGTGTCCTTTTGCTCGAACAGGGCGATCTCGGCGGCGGCGCATCCTCGGCGTCGCCCCGGCTGATCCATGGCGATCTCTCGATACTCGAGCGGCGGGATTTTCGCCGCGTGCATTCCGCGCTCGCCGAACGCGACGTCTGGCTGCGCATAGCCCCGCATCTGGTGCGTCCGATGCGCTTTGCCATCCCCGCGCATGCCGAGGAGCGTCCGGCCTGGGTACTGCGGGCCTGGCTTTGGCTCTACGACCGGCTCGGGGCGCGGCGACCGCTGCCGCCTTCCGCGACGGTCGACGTCACCCATCATCCTGTCGGCGATGCGCTGAAACGGCCGTTCGGCACCGCGTTTGAATATTCCGACTGTATCGTGGACGATTCCCGGCTGGTGGTGTTGTCCGCGGTGGACGCCGCCGAGCGCGGCGCCTCGATCTGCACGGGCGCGCGCTGTGTCCGAGCCGACCGTACCGACGTGTGGCGGCTGGCGATCATCGACCGCGGCCATCGCCGCATCGCGACGGCGAGGGCGCTGGTCAACGCCACCGGTGCATGGACTGCTTCGGTCGCCGACACCGTGCTGCGTGTGCCGGCCCCGTCGCTGGGCTCCACCCAGATCGGCCAGATCGTCGTGAAACGGCTGTTCGACAGCGACAATGTCTATGTGTTCCAGAACCACGACCGGCGACTGATCTTCGCCAGTCCCTACGAGCGCGACTTCACGCTGATCGGCACCGTCGGCCATGCCTTCAAGGGCGATCCGGCCGTGGTCTCCATGGCGGCTGACGACGTGGCCTATCTGTGCGATGCCGCCAATCGTTACTTCCGCGAGCGCGTCGAGACATCCGATGTGATCCGCACGGTCTCCGGCGCGAATTCCGTGATCGGACGCGGCACGAGCGGCCTGCGGCGGGACGGCGTTCTGAATTTCGATGCAAAACGCGGCAAAGCGCCACTGGTGACGATCTTTGGCGGGGACATCACGACGGCGCGCTTGCGCGCCGAACGCGCGGTGTCGCAGCTTTCGAAGTTCTATCCGATGTCGTCGCGCTGGACGGCGACGACGCGGCTGCCCGGCGGCGATTTCGACTGGGCGAAGTTCGACGACGAGGTGGACTCCGCGCGCGACCAGTGGCGCTTTCTGACCGAAAGCCAGGCCAGGCGCATGGTCTCCGCCTATGGCTCGCGGCTCGCTGCGATCCTGGGTGACGCGAAATCGAAGGAGGACCTCGGTCCCGCCTTCGGACCGGACCTGACGGGCGCCGAGGTGCGCTACCTCATGACCAGGGAATGGGCGCGCTTTCCCGACGATGTGCTGTGGCGCCGCACCAAGCTCGGCCTCACCATGCCTGCCACCGGAAGCGAGGCGCTCGCGGCGTTCATGGCAGGCGGGGGATAGCGACTTGCGCTACGTACCTCCGGCGGTTCCCCTCACATCCGTCGGAGTAGCGCCGAAATGGCGACGGAAAGCGCGGTTGAAATAGGAGATGTCGTTGAAGCCGCAGGCATGTGCGAGCTGCGCAATGGTCAGGTGCGCATAACGGGTATCGCGCAGCATGCGGCGTACCCGCGCCAGCCGCTCGCCGAGCACGAACGACGTGAACGACGTTCCTTCCTGCTCGAACAGTTTCCTCACATAGCGCGAGGAGATGTTATGACGGCCGGCGACCAGTTCCGAGGACAGCTCGCTGTTGCCGAGCATCGACATCACGTCGGCTTTCAGCGCCTTCAACCGCGCCGCCTTGGCGCCGCCCAACGCCGCCTCGGCCCGGTCGCCACGCGCACCAAGCGCCAGCGCAACGAGATCCAGGATGTGCGCGGAGACGGAGCGCGCGACTTCAGGATTGGCCAGCTCGTCGGCGGCCAGCACGGCGTCGAGATATTTGACGAGAAGGCGCAGCGCAGGATCCTCCGCGGGAATCGGCCGGCCGAAGGCAGCCTCGAAATCCGGCGCGAGTTCCGCGATGGCTGAGCGCGACAGCGCGAGCGTAATGAAGCTGCCGTCGGTGGTCAGCGTGCTGACGGAGGGTTCAGCCCCCGACAGCACGCTGGCGCTGCCGACGCCGCCGATCAACTCCTGGCCGAATTGCGTGGCCGATGCTTCGCCCGATCGCAGAATGCTGACCGCGATGATGTCGCGAGGATCCTTCAGCAGTTCGCGCGTGACGCGATAATGTGCCGCAGATCGCGAGCCGGATGCAATGGCGACATTGGGTAGAAGGCTGAAGGTAACGTCCGCGTGAAATGGCTCGGCGAGCGGCTCGATATCCACCTGTGCGATGCCGCGGCCATACACCTCGCGCCACATGGCGAGGCGCTTCTCGTCCGGAAACGTGTCCGTCGAGATGTGAATTCGGCGCGGCTGTCCATCCTGCATCGGTCCCCCGGATCGGCCATTAATTCCAGTCGATAGTCGCTCCCGGACCGAAACGCGTTCACGCCGCCGCACGATTTTTTGGGGATTCGGCCCTTTCGGCCCCGCCTTCGGTGCCGGGTGGAGGGGGCGAGCCTGTTGAGACTCTGCCGATCCGTCGCTAGCTTGCCGGCAAAGCGGGGTCGGCGGGACATGACTGAGGAACAATCGAGCAGCGAGGTATCGGCGGAACCTGACGCACCGGAATCGCCGGCGATCGAACCAGCGAAGCCGCATGCCGTGGCTGTCGCCGCGGCCTCATCCGAACCGCAGCCCGAACCCGACATGCCGCTCCTGCGCATCGAAGGGGTGGTGAAGAAATTCGGAAACTTCCGTGCTGTCGATGGCGTTTCCCTCGACATTCGCGCCGGCGAGTTCTTTGCCCTGCTGGGTCCGAGCGGCTGCGGCAAGACCACGCTTCTGCGCATGCTTGCCGGTTTCGAGATCCCGGATGAAGGCCGCATTCTGCTCAATGGCCGCGACATCGCGCCGGTATTGCCGCATGAGCGGCCCGTCAACATGATGTTCCAGAACTACGCGCTGTTTCCGCATCTGTCCGTGAGGGACAATATCGCCTTCGGTCTGAAGCGTGCCGGCATGGCGCGAGCCGATATCAACACCCGCGTCGCCGAGATGGTGGCCCTGGTCAAGCTCGAGGGCATGGAAAAGCGAAAGCCGGATCAGCTCTCCGGCGGCCAGCGTCAGCGCGTGGCGCTGGCGCGCTCGCTGGCGCGGCGGCCGCAGGTGCTGCTGCTGGACGAGCCGCTTGCCGCGCTCGACAAGAAACTGCGCGAAAGCACGCAGCACGAACTGATGGAGTTGCAGAACCGCCTCGGCATGACCTTCATCGTCGTTACCCATGACCAGGACGAGGCGATGACCATGGCAAGCCGCATCGGCGTGATGGATGCCGGCCGGCTCGAGCAGGTCGCTACCCCGCGCGACCTCTACGAGACGCCGACCTCGCGCTGGATCGCGGAGTTTGTCGGCGACGTCAATCTTTTCGAGGGCCAGGTCGGGGCGTCCGAGGGCGGGCGCCTTGCGGTATCGACGCGCGATGGCGGTACGGTCTACGTCGCCGAGCCCCGCACGCCGCCGGCGCGGACGGCCGTGAGCGTCGCAATCCGCCCGGAAAAGGTGAAACTGTCGCGCCGCGCGCCGGTCGCCGAAGGATCGGGCGGGCGCGCCTTCAATTGCCTGGAGGGCGTCATCACCGAGGTCAGCTATCTCGGCGGGCTCACCACCTACAAGGTCAAGCTCGATTCCGGCGCGGTCGTGCGTTCCTCGATGGCGAACACCACGCGCATTGTCGACGCCTACAGTGTAAGCCAGCGCGTGGTGGTCTGGTTCACGCCCGACGACTGCCTGGTGCTGGAACAATGAGTGCGCGCCGCATTTTCGCGAGGCCCGCGCGTTACGCCGCGATCGCGCCCTATCTCTGGATGGTGCTGTTCTTCCTGGTCCCGTTCGGCTTCGTGCTGAAGATAGCGCTGTCGCAGACCGCCATCGCGCAGCCGCCCTACGTTCCGCTGTTCGACCTCTGGGGCGGACGCGAGGCGACAAGGGCGGCGCTCGAACAGCTCTCGCTCGACAATTTCAGGCTGCTGATTTCCGACAACCTCTACATTCTCTCCTATCTGCGCAGCCTGACGGTGGCGCTGCTCTCGACCGCCATTCTGCTCCTGATCGGCTATCCGATCGCCTATGGCATGGCGCGTCTGCCGCAGCGCTGGCAGGGCGTTGCGATGATGCTGGTCATCGTGCCGTTCTGGACGTCGTTCCTGATCCGCATCTATGCCTGGATCAACATCCTCCAGCATGACGGCCTGCTCAACACGGTGCTGCTCAAGCTGCACCTGGTCTCGGCGCCGCTGGTGTGGCTCTCTACCGACACCGCGATGTATATCGGCATCGTCTATTCCTACCTGCCTTTCATGATCCTGCCGCTGTTTGCGACGCTGGCCAAGCAGGATCCGGCGCTGCTGGAAGCCGCCGCCGATCTCGGCGCCTCGCCGCGCCAGGCGTTCTGGCAGGTGACGTTTCCGCTGTCGCTGCCGGGGGTCGGCGCCGGCGCGCTGCTCTGCTTCATCCCGATCGTGGGCGAGTTCGTGATCCCCGACCTGCTCGCCGGATCCAATGCCGTGATGATCGGGCAGACCTTGTGGCTGGAGTTCTTCACCAACAGGGACTGGCCGGTGGCATCGGCAGTGGCGATCGTGCTGCTGGTCCTGCTGGTCGGTCCGCTGCTGCTCTACGAGCGTGTGCAGCATCGGCAACTGGAGCAGCGCTGATGGCCGCGCCCAGGATCAACCGCATCACGCCCTTCAACATCACTGCACTCGCGCTCGGGCTGGCGTTCCTCTATCTGCCCATCGTCATCCTCGTGATCTATTCCTTCAACGCCTCGCGGCTGGTGACGGTGTGGGGCGGCTGGTCGCTGCGCTGGTACTACGAGTTCTTCAACGACCGTGCGATGCTGGACGCAGCCTGGATGAGCCTGCGTGTCGGCGCGGTATCGGCGACGATCGCGACCGTACTCGGCACGCTCGCCGCGATCGCGCTCACCCGCGGCGAGCGCTTCAAGGGGCGCATGCTGTTCTCCGGCATGCTCTATGCGCCGCTGGTGATGCCGGAAGTGATCTCCGGTCTGTCGCTGCTCCTGCTGTTCGTCGCGCTCGACGCCGGCCGCGGCTTCTGGACCGTGACCATTGCGCACACCACGCTCACCATGTGTTTCGTCACCGTGGTGGTGCAGTCGCGGCTCGGCGCGATCGACCGCAGCCTGGAAGAAGCTGCGATGGATCTCGGATGCAATCCCGTGCGCGCCTTCCTGTTTGCCACCCTGCCGCTGATCGTCCCGTCGATCGTGGCGGGCTGGATGCTCGCCTTCACGCTCTCGCTCGACGATGTCGTCATCGCGAGCTTCACCACCGGTCCGGGGTCGGCGACGCTGCCGATCCGCATCTATTCCGAGGTGAGGCTGGGCGTGAAACCGGAGATCAACGCGATCTGCACCATGGTGATCGCGCTGATCGCGGTCGTTATCACCGTGGCGTCGTTTGTCTCGAAACTGTCGCGGACGCAGGGCGAGAACGCCGTACCGTTGTGAGCTCGATCTCGGTTGCCGGCTGCGCGCGCCGAAAGCGCGCCGGTATTCCGTCCGGCAAAATCAGTTCGGCTTGGCTGCTTCCGTCGCTGCCGGGGCAGGCGTTTCCGGGGCGGGCCGGCGCAGGCCGCCGCCGGTCAAGCGCTCGATCACCGATTTGACGGCGTCGCGTGTCTTGCGGTCCTTGACCGCATCGAGCAGCGGCTCGGTCGCCGGCGAGCGGCGGATCAGGCTTTCCGCATCGGGAAAGATCAGGGGGTCGTCCCACGGTCCCTGGACGACGAAAGGCAGCTCGAAGCCTGGCTTGGCGCCGGCTGCCGCGACCAGGCTGGCGACGCCCTTGAGGTCGTATTCGCGCGCCGGCACCGATGCCGTTCCCTTCAGCGTGATCCGCGAGGCCGGGCTCTCGATGCGGATGTCTTCCACGGCGGCGACGCCGTCGGCGAATTTGACCGCGACATTGATGGTGTCGAAGGGGGTTGAGCCCTGGCGGAAATTGCCGGCGCCGGACAGCGGCCGGCGTTCCAGTCGCTTCAGGAGCTGTTCGACATTGAAGCCTGCGATCGCGCCATCGTGGCCGGTGAGCGTCGCCGTGCCGTCCAGCGAGGAGGCCAGTCCGAACGGGCTCGAACCGGAGGCGACCAGCGAAACGTTGAGGTTGCCCCGTCCCGAGAGCTTGTTGACGCCGAACAATTCACCGGCGGCGGCCTGCAGGTCCACATCGGCGAGCTGGAACTGGGCGCGAACGTCGGCGACGGTGTCGGAACGCGCGATGCCGAGCGAGCCCTTGGCGATCCCGCCATACATCTGCGCCTCGCCGACGGAGAGCGCCAGCGCGCCGTTGCGCAAGTTCGCGCCGAACGCCGTACGACCGAGCTTGGTCGGGCCCACCGTCACCTTGGCTGCGGACAGGCGCATGTCGAGATCGGTTGCGGACAGCGCCCGGAGGTCGAACGCCTGCCGGTTCCAGTCGCGTGCGCCGGTCGCGAGCAGGCGGACGGTGGAGATGTAGGGCGTGAAGTCGAGGTTGCCCGCGGCGAGCGTCGCCTGCAGGGTCTGGCGGTTGTTGTTGGAGAAGGTCATGACGCCCTCGGCGACGTTGCCGTCGAGTTCGACATTGACGTTGGTGAGCGCGACCGATCCGCCGACCAGGTTGGCGCGCGCCTTGAGCGCAAAGCGGCCGAACCCGCCGCCGGCCGGCGCCTGCTGCCCGGTCCAGCGCAGCGCGTTGCGAAGCGAAAGCGAGTCGACCGTGACCACACCTTCCATCATCAGGCTGGTGCGGTTGGCGACATTGCCGTCGAAAGCAAGCTTCAGCGGCGCCGATACCAGGCGCGCCTTCAGCCCCGAGCGTTCGCCGGAAAGCAGCGCGACGAAATCGCTGGCGCTGATCGAGCCGTCGATGCGCTCGCCGCGCCAGTCGAACTGCCCGGTCGCCGCAAAGGACCGCGAGATCGAGGGCCAGGCCAGCGACAGATCGATATCGCCGAGCGTCTCGACGGATTGGCTCGCCGTATCCTGGTATTTCAGGACCCCGTCCTGGATGCGGATCTCCGAGAACGACAACTGGTTTTCCGCGCCCGGCTTCATCGTCCTGGCGATGGTCTCCACGAAGGGCGTCCAGTTGCTCCCGCCATTGCCGTCGCGCACCACATGGATGGTCGGCCGCAACATCATCACGTCGGAGATTTCGAACCGCCGCAACAACAGCGGCAGGAGCCGCAGATTGGCGGTCAGCACTTCGACCTGCAACGCCGGGTCGACGGCAGCCGCGCCCTTCAGGCCGACGTCATGGAAGGAAACGTAGCTTGCGGGAAAGACCGAAATGTCGATCGAGCCTTTGACGACGAGGTCGAGCCCGGTGACGGCGCGGATTTGTGCCTCGACCGCCTGCCGCAGGGCGTCGCGGTTGAGGAACCACGTCGTTGCCACCAGACCAAGAACAGCCACGCCGAAAAATGCCGCAATCGGCATCCCGAGGCGCTTCATTCCTTCGGCCATCGTCAATGCCATAATCCAGCGAAAGGTGGTCGGTTCAATTTGAGAAAACGGAGGCTGCGTAACCTGCGCCAACCCACGCAACTTGATGGGTTTTCTTGTTCCTTTCAAGGCCGTAGTGACGCGGAAACGGGCGTCGGGCCGTCATTGACGCGCTGCGAAGATTTCGCCTAATAAAAGCCCCATCAAGCGGGCCGAGCGCACGATCCGGAGGAGTTAGCCCCGATTTCCGGAAATGTCATGCGCCGCCAAAAAGACTTGCGCATCCCTCCATCAGGTAATTTGCATGAACAAGGTCTATCCTGACGCCAAATCGGCTCTCGACGGCATTCTCAAGGACGGCATGATGATCATGTCGGGCGGCTTCGGCCTCTGCGGTATCCCGGAAACCCTTTCGGACGCGATCCGCGACTCCGGCGTCAAAGGCCTCACTTTCATTTCCAACA
>JAHCKB010000519.1 GCA_026125985.1 Bradyrhizobium sp. | reverse complement strand
GTCGCGCTCGGCAACAAGGCGCGCACCGCGGGCGCGGAACTCGTCGAGTTGCTTGGTGAGCACTTGCAGGCTCGCCCTTGCCTGCGTCGCGTCGAGCCGCAGCAGGAGGTCGCCGGCGTTGACCCGTATGCCGTTGCGCACGGGAATTTCGGCGACCACGCCGCCGGTCGGATGCTGGACGGCCTTGACGTTGGACTGCACCACGAGATTGCCGGGCACCACCACGGCGCCGGCGAGCGGCACCAGCGCGGCCCAGCCGCCGGCAAGCACGACGGCTGCGATCAGCGCCCGCAGTCCGACCTTGAGTTCGCGAGCGAAGTTGCGCCCGGTGGTCGTGACGAGCGTATCGCCCTCCTGTGCCGGCTCCTCCGGTGCAAGCAGGAAGGCGACGCCGCTTCGGCATTGCGCGACCAGGTGTCCGAGTCGGGTGTCGGCCTGGCGCGGAGCCTCGAGGCGCAGTGGTTCGATTTCCTTTGCCGGCGCCACTTCTGCATCATGTGTCGGCGGCTTTGCAGAGATCTCGGGCCCCGGCCTGGAAAAATCCATTGAGACCGGCGCGACCAGCGTAACGGGCCTGCGTTTGCGCTGAGGCGAGGCAGTCCGCTGGGGTGGCGGCTGAGGGCCGGCCTTGGCGTGGGGACGGGAAGAAGGTGACGGCTGAGGACCGGCTTTGGCCTGAGGACGAGGAGATGGCGGCGGCGGGCGAGAGGCAACCGGCGCCTCCGCATGCAGTCCCAATTGTTCGAGGCAGAGCTCGATTACGCGGCCCATGCCGCGCTTTTTTCGCGGGCGCTTCGACGCGCCGCGGCGCCGGGAGCCGGCAGGCCGGGTTTCGCGTGGCGGCGGACGGCGGGGCGGCGCTGCATCCGCCTCGTCCCAGTTGTCGCGCTCGAATGCCTGGCGCAATCGCTGCAGCTCCAGAATAAGCGCCTCCCCTTGCGGGCCGGGGTCGTGCGTCGGCTCGCGGCGGGGATGCTCCAGCACATCATCATGGATGGCGCGACTCATGACGCGGCTCCCTGCAACACTTCGGTTGGGCGCACCACCTTCGGCGCAGGCGCGGCCTGCCGCGCGGCCAGCTCCCGGTTGGCATTGTTGACGCGCGCGAAGACCTCGTCGCGGCGGCCGAAGGCGATCGCCTTGCCCTCATACAGCACCAGCGCCATGTCGAGCGCGGCAAGCGCGCTGGTCCGGTGCGAGATCACGATGACGATGCTCTTGGCGGCGCGCATGGTCTGGATTGCGCGGGTCAGCGCCTGCTCGCCTTCGGCGTCGAGATTGGCATTGGGCTCGTCAAGCACGACCAGGAAGGGATCGCCAAACACGGCGCGCGCGAGACCGACGCGTTGCCGCTGTCCCGCCGAGAGTGACATGCCGCCGGCGCCGATCCGGGTCGCATAGCCGTCGGGTAGGCGCAGGATCATGTCATGCACGCCCGCGATCCTTGCGGCCTTGAGGATGGCGTCGGACGTCGCGTTCTCGTCGAAGCGGCAGATATTTTCCGCCACCGTGCCGTCGAACAGCGCCACGTCCTGCGGCAGATA
>JAHCKB010000518.1 GCA_026125985.1 Bradyrhizobium sp. | reverse complement strand
GACGGCACCCAGTATTTCGCCGGCTGCTCCATGTCGTCCTTGCGCGTTGCCTCGTGGATCTTCGCGCCGGAATAGTCGATGCCAAAGCCGATCACGGGCCAGCCGTAGTTCCTGCCTTTGGCGATGACGTTCACCTCGTCGCCGCCGCGCGGACCGTGCTCGATTTCCCAGAGTTCGCCATTGGCCGGGTTGATCGCAAGGCCTTGCTCGTTGCGGTGACCGAGGCTCCAGATCTCCGGCTTGGCGCCGTCGCGACCGATAAAGGGATTCCCCGAGGGGGCTGAACCGTCGCCGGCGATGCGGATCACCTTGCCGAGATGGTTGGCAAGATTCTGCGCCTCGTCGCGGTGGCTGTAGTGATCGCCGAGCGTGACGAACAAATTGCCGTCGGCGGCCTGCGCGATGCGGCAGCCGTAATGATTACCCGACGACAGCGGCCCTTCCTGGCGAAAGATCACTTTCACCTCGTCGAGCCGGCCGCCGCCGTCGTTGAGCTTGGCGCGCGCGACCGCCGTGCGGCCGCCGCCGGAGGTGCGCTCGGCATAGCAGAAGAAAATGGTGCGGCTCTGCGCAAAACTCCTGTCCGTGATGACATCGAGCAGGCCGCCCTGTCCGCTTGCCCACACCTCGGGCAGGTTCTTCAGCGGCGGCGAAAGCTGGCCTTCCGCGGAGACGATGCGCATGCGGCCGGGCCGCTCGGTAACCAGCAGCTTGCCGTCGGGCAGGAAAGCGAGCCCCCAGGGATGCACGAGCCCGCCGGCAAAGGTCTGCACGTCGAGCTGGCCTGCGGAGGATTCGAAGGACGAATTCTGCCCGCGCGTGCTGGTGGCGAGAAGCAGGGTGCCGGCAAGCAGCGTCGCCACCGAAAGCGCTGACGTCACAAGTCCAACGGGTGTCTTCATCATGATGGGTTCGCGATCGTCTTCATCGCGCGGCTGTTCCTGAGGAGAGGAGCGGCGGAGCGCCGGATCACATCGGCAGCGGCATCGCCATCAGCTTGATCGCCAGCACCTTTAGCGTGGAGATCAGGCACAGCGAGGCGGCGCCGAAGCCGAGCGAGGCCGCGACGGCGTTGATCAGTCGGGACGACGCGACGGGAGCGGGCCGGCAGACAAAGCCGGCGGCGCGGGGTGACCGGATCATGGTCCAATTCCTTGACCTCTCGCGGGCGAATCACCCGCAATCAGCCGCCATTATTGCGGCACGCACCGGCAAGATTGCGGCGGCGACCCGCGCCCATCCCGGCAAAACCATGGCGGCGCGCGAAATTTCCCCGCTTTCCCCGCAACTTATACCCGCTCTTCACAAGGAGTTGTATCAGGCGCTGGCAGCAACGCTGGGCGCGTCCGCGACCTCGTTATCCGGTTTCCGGTCCATCGCCACGAAGCCCGGGGTCGCTTCGACCCGACGCAGCCAGGCGCGGATGGCAGGAAAGGTGGACAGGTCGTAGTCGCAGCGCTCCGCGACATGGGTGTAGCCGTACAGCGCGATGTCGGCGACGGTAAGCTGTCCGGCGGCGAAGTACTGATGCGTCTTGAGATGGTTCTCCATCACTTGCAGCGC
>JAHCKB010000517.1 GCA_026125985.1 Bradyrhizobium sp. | reverse complement strand
ATCCTGCGACTGTTCTGGCGATCCGGCCTGGCCAAGCGGAAGCTGCAGGCGCGCGAGGCGACGCAGTCAGACGTTCGCCGCGAGATCGCAGCGTCGCTGCGGTCCGCCCTGGTCTTCTCAACTCTTGGTGCCGGACTGGTCGTGCTGGCGCAGCAGGGTTGCGCCACGATCTATCGCGGCTTCGAGCAAGCGGGCCCCGTTTATCTGATCGTGTCGCTCGCTCTGATGCTGGTCGCGCATGACGCGTACTTCTACTGGACCCACCGCGCGATGCATCATCGGCGTCTCTTTGCGTTCTTCCACCGCACACACCACCTGTCGCGAACGCCTACGGTTTGGGCGGCATATTCCTTTTCGGTGCCGGAAGCCATCGTGCAGGGCGCCTTCGTGCCTCTGTTCGTCCTCGCGGTACCGGTGCATGGCCTGACGCTGTTCATTTTCGTCGCCGTGCAGATCGTACGGAATGTGATGGGGCATTGCGGCACAGAACTTCACCCGGCGGCCTTCGCACCCGGCCGTTGGCTGGGCTGGAACAACACAACGACCTACCACGACCTTCATCACGACGCCGGGCACGGGAATTACAGCCTCTATTTCAGATGGTGGGATCAGTTGATGGGCACCGAACATCCAGCCTACCGGCGCCGGTTCGAAGCCATCACGGGATCCATTTCCGCGGAGATGTCACGACCGCTCGAGTGAGTATGCGTACGCAGATGGCAGGACGCCGATGCGTCCGAAGGCGGCATTATTCCGGTTGACCGAGGGAGTTACAGTTTTCCCATATCCACAGTCATGACGAATTGCGGCCTGCGGGCAAAGTTCTCTCACGAGACTTCAGCGACGTTCCACCGGCGACTCGCCGCGCGCCCAAGGGGGAGGAACTCGCCATGAGCGTGCTGCGGCTCGCCAAGCAGGAGCGGTTCTGCCAGGAGTACGTGAAGGACTTCCATGGCAAGAAGGCGGCGCTGCGCGCGGGCTACAGGCCCGGGCACATCTACGAGGCCGTCTCGCGCCTGATGAAGGATGCCCGGGTGCGGATGCGCATCGCCGAGCTGCGGGAGGCGCAGGTGCGGCAGGCGCGGGCGGAGACGGAGATCCGGGCCCATGCCGAATCGAACTATGTGCTGGCGCAGGTTGTGAAGATCGCGCGTGCCGATCCGCGCAAGTACTTCCACGCCGACGGCACACCGAAGAAGGTCCATGAGCTCGGCGACGAGGAGGCCGCGGCGTTGTCGGGTTTCGAGCCCACCGGCGAGGCCGGCAAGGTCGTCGACCGGCTGAAGGTCCTCGAGCTGCTCGGCCGGCACTTCGGGCTGTGGCAGCAGAAGCCGGCGCCGGCGCACGAGGGCGGCCTGTTCGAAGGGATGAGCCTCGACGAGGTCCGGCGGGTGCGCGACACGGTCGGCAAGATCCTCACGGAGCGAGGCCGGGATCCGCACCAGCTCGTGCCGCAGCGTCGCGGGGAGTGAGGGGCCGGGCAGGGCCGGTCATCGAAGAACGCCGTCCCACTTCTTCGTCGGAAGAGGGACGGCGCGTGGTCAGGCTGGAGCCAGGGCTCCGGGACGTCAGACGATCG
>JAHCKB010000516.1 GCA_026125985.1 Bradyrhizobium sp. | reverse complement strand
GAGTTCGATTCACGTGAGTGCGAATCCGAGCCAGCTTCCGCCGACGATCTCGGTGGAGCGATCATCAACAACTGCAAACGTCTGATCAATGATTCTGACCTGAGCCCCAAGCCTCATCCAGGCATGTGGAGAGTCCCAGGTTGATTTGAGCCCGTGAGGCTCGGTGATGCAACGGGACCGGGCGCGGAGCCCTCACACAGCTCAAGCGCCCGGTCCCGTTGCATCACCGAAGCGCCGCCGTTGCCGATCCTGGCGTAGACCGCCGGCGCCAGGTTGCCGGTCGCGCTGTGCGGCCTGACCATGTTGTAGTCCTCCTGCCAGCGCGCGAGCTCGTCCCGGGCATGGTCGAGCGAGACGAACAGCGTCTCGTTCAGAAGCTCGTCGCGCAGCCTTCCGTTGAAGCTCTCGATGAAGGCATTCTGGGTCGGCTTCCCCGGCGCGATGTAGTGCCATTCGACCTTCGCTGCCTCCGACCAGCCGAGGATCGCCATGCTGGTCAGCTCGGTGCCGTTGTCGGAGACGCAGGCGCATGGCCGGCCGCGCCGGGCGATCACCGCATCGAGCTCGCGCGCCACCCGGCGCCCGGAGAGCGAGGTGTCGGCCACCAGCGCCAGGCATTCGCGGGTGAAGTCGTCGACCACCGCCAGGATGCGGAAGCGCCGGCCGCAGGCGAGCGCGTCGGACACGAAGTCCAGGCTCCAGCGCTGGTTCGGACCCTGCGGCAGCGCCATCGGCCGGCGGGTGCCGAGCGCCCGCTTGCGGCCGCCGCGCCGACGCACCTGCAGCCGTTCCTCGCGGTACAGCCGCCGGAGCTTCTTGTGGTTCACCACCACGCCCTCGCGCCCCAGCAGCACGTGCAGCCGCCGATACCCGAAACGCCGACGTTCGGCCGCCAGCTCGCGCAACCGGGCCCGGATCGCCGCATCGTCGCCCCGGGTGCCGCGGTAGCGAACTGAACTGCGGTCCGCCCCCAAGACCGTACACGCCCGCCGCTCGCTCACCTCGAACACCGATCCCAGGTGAGCGACGGCCTCGCGCCTCGCCGCGGGCGTCACCATTTTTTTGACGCGATCTCCTTCAGCATCGCGTTGTCCAGCATCGCCTCCGCCAGCAGCTTCTTCAGCTTGGCGTTCTCGTCCTGCAGCGACTTCAGCCGGCGCGCCTCCGACACATCCAGGCCGCCGTACTTCGCCTTCCACTTGTAGAACGTCGCCCCGCTGATCCCGTGCTTGCGGCAAACATCCGCCGTCTTACCCCCGGCCTCCTGCTCCCGCAGGATCCCGATGATCTGCTCCTCGCTGAACCGGCTCGGCTTCATCGTCCGTCTCCCTCGCGACGGACTCTACTCATCCCTGGCGGAGATTCAGGGGCTCAGGTCAGGTCGGCCCGTTCTGTTGTCGGCGGCGTTCGCTGACATGGCCGGCGACGCGGCGGCGCTGGAATGCCTGGGCGAACACGACTTGAAGGGCCTCGCAGCGCCGGTTGCCGTATTTGCGCCATCGGTCGCGCGGCGCGGCGCGTTTTCGAGCGCGGCTTAAGCCGTCGCAGCCTGAATGCGGGTTTCCGCAACGCCGACCGCGCGGG
>JAHCKB010000515.1 GCA_026125985.1 Bradyrhizobium sp. | reverse complement strand
CGCGACGGTGCGGGCAGGCGAGTGGTTCATTGCGATATCGATGTGCATCCTCGCCATGTTGAAGCTGCGCGACCTCGACAGCTTCTCGAACATGTTCCTGGGCTACGACCTGCTTGCGCAACGATGGGTCCGCTACGCGTACATCTATCCCTTTGGCGAGGCGGCAGCCGGCATCCTCATGATCGCCGGCGCGTTGCTGTGGGTCGCTATCCCCGTCGCGCTCGTCATCGGCTCGATCGGCGCTGTCTCCGTGTTCAAGGCGGTCTACATCGACCGCCGCGAGCTCAAGTGCGCGTGCGTCGGCGGCGACAGCAACGTTCCGCTTGGCTTCGTCTCGCTGACCGAGAACCTGATGATGGTCGCGATGGCAGTCTGGATGCTGCTCAAGTAAGGCGAGCGATTTCCCGCGGCGCCGTCACCCCGCTTTTGCCAGCGGCTCGCTCTCGATCCGCGCGAGAAGCGCCTTCAGGTCTTCGTTCCAGTCGCCGGCGCGCGGCCGCGAGCGTGCGTAGCCGGCGCCGGCCTCGGCCGCGATCGCGCGGATGCGGTCGGCGTAGACGTCGCCCTGTCGGTTGTTATCGGTCGCCGCCACCAGCCGCGTGCCCGGCCGCTCTGCGAGCCGGCGGATAGACTTCTCGCTTGCGGGCGACCAGCCGCCACCCGTGCTGACGTAGAGTGTGTCCGGGCGCAACACCTGGATTGCCCCGAGACTCATGGCGTCGATTGCGGCCTCGGTGACGCAGATCCGCGGCGCCGCCGATGGACCAAGCCGGAGAAGCTCCTTGGTGCCGCCGGTGGCAAAGCCGCGCCACTGCGGGCCACGCTCCTCCCAACCGATAAGGGCACCGTCGCCATTGCGGTGTGCCGCCCACATGCTGCCGTGCGGTCCCTCGCGCAGCAGATCCTGCTGGACCGCCGTCGCCACGATCGATTCGGGGATACCGCGCTCTTCCGTCAGGTAGCGCCAGGTCGCCGAGCCGGGCCGAGGCCTGGCGCGACGCGCCCAGCGGTCGGTGACGGAATCGATCGGCGCCGGCCGACTCTGCCGCTCCCACGCGGGCGCTGCGGGAACGAAACCCACGAGGGCGGCAACGCGCGCGGACGCTTCGGGGAAGCCATGAGCGCCCAGATGCTCGGCGAGGTCGAACACGTCGCCTTTCGCCGCGGACAACGGATCGAACCAGCCGCGACCGTCGTGGATCACGATGACGATCTTCGCATCGCGGCGGTACTTCACCGCGCGTCGGGTGCTCTCCTTCACGTCGACTTTCCAGCCGTCGTCTTCCAACAAGGCGGCACAGCCGACCCTGTCTCTCAATTCTTCGATTTCGCTCTTCTCCATGGCTTCACTACTCGGGCTCCGGCCCGATCCTTTCTTCGGTTGACGCCCGTCGACACACCAACGAGACGCCGTCCGCCTGCCGCGAAGCGTGCCGGATGCAAGGGCGCGCTGGCAAGTCGTTACGATGGTTTCGTTTGTCCGCGGCGCAGCCTCCCTTGCATCTGGCGCAGCGCCAGCGGCACCGGTCGCCCGGCTCAGTGAGCCGGGGACCACGGGTCGTATTCATGCTTATGTCGATATCCGCATAAG
>JAHCKB010000514.1 GCA_026125985.1 Bradyrhizobium sp. | reverse complement strand
GATCCACAAACCGGGCCCCCTCTTCGATGAATCACCGGCTCGCCAAGCCGCCATCGCCAGCGTTTATCGGAGGGGGATGGAAGAGGTCGGCGCTCTGCTCCAAGGCGTGAGGGCACAGCCGGGATGAGCGTGCTCCCTCAATCTGCCGGTGTGGATTTCCATTGTCATCTCGACCTGTATCCAGACCACGAAGCCGCGATCGCGAGAGCCGAAGCTGCGCGTATCTACACCCTTGCGGTGACTACGACGCCGAAGGCGTGGCCACGCAACCACGAGCTAACGCGTCATACGCACTATGTCCGCGCTGCGCTCGGCCTGCATCCTCAATTGGTCGCCGAGCGCGCCGGGGAACTGTCGCTTTGGGAACAGTATCTTCCCCAGACGCGGTATGTTGGCGAAGTCGGGCTGGATGCCGGTCCACGTTTCTACAAATCCCTAGATGTCCAGGTAAGAGTGTTTCGACGGATATTGGAACGATGTGCTGAATCGGGAGGCAAGATTCTCACCGTCCATAGTGTGCGAAGCGTTCCGACCGTGCTTGACATGCTTGAACGACATTACCCACAGGATCGAGGTGCGGTCGTGCTTCACTGGTTCACCGGCAGCAAGCGCGATGCGAGGCGAGCCGTAGCCATAGGCTGCTACTTCTCTGTCAATGGGGAGATGATTCGCTCGGAGAAGGGGCGTGCGCTTCTCGGAGAATTGCCGTCCGATCGAATTCTCACGGAAACAGACGGACCGTTCACCGAGATCGCCGGACGACCGGCGGAACCGGCGAACGTACAAACCACAATTGGCGAGATCGCGCGCGTTCGAAACGTAACTGCGGATGCTATGGGAGACATCCTCCGCTCAAACTTGCAGACGCTCCTCCTCCACGTCTCGGAACGTCCGGCATCGTGAAGTTCACCGAATCCGTCGTCGAAGACGCCACCCTAGCCTGGCTCGAAACCATTGGCTGCGAGTTCGCCCACGGCCCCGACATCGCCCCGGACCTGCCCACGGCCGAGCGGACCGATTACGGCGAGGTCGTGTTGGCGCAGCATCTGCGCGATGTACTCGCCCGTAGCAGCCCCACGCTACCCACCGAGGCGCCGGAGAGCGCCTTCCGCAAGCCGACGAACCACGAGGGCGCGGACCTGCTCCATCGCAACCGCGCTCTCCATCGCCTGCTGGTGGACGGCGTGACCGTCGAGTACCGCTTGCCTGCCGGCCAGGCAGCCGACGCCGAGGGGGCGAGCGCCATGGCGCCCAGGCACGGGTGGTCGACTTCGACAGTGCCGCGAGCGGCAACTGGCTTGAGGTCAAGCAGTTCTCGAACGAACTGGGGGTGATGGGCGCGGGACGTTTCATCAGGAGGGACGGCTGATGGCGGATTCCCCCGGCGGCGAGGTCGTCGTCTACGAGGCGCCCGACGGCGAGGTGCGGGTGGAGGTCAAGCTCGACCGCGACACGGTGTGGCTGACCCAGCGACAGATGGCTGACCTGTTCGACACGTCGACCGACAACGTCGGCCTGCACTTGAAGAACATCTTTGGCGATGGAGAGTTGGAGGAAGCGGCAACTGCCGAGAATTTCTCGGTAGTTCAGTCGGAAGGCAAGCGCCGCGTCCGG
>JAHCKB010000513.1 GCA_026125985.1 Bradyrhizobium sp. | reverse complement strand
TGCTGATGGCCGCGCTGCGCATCAACATCCCCACCGTGTTCGTGTCCGGCGGCCCGATGGAGTCGGGCAAGGTCGTGCTCAATGGCAAGAAGCGCGCGGTCGACCTGATCGACGCCATGGTGGCCGCGGCCGACAGCAACGTCACGGATGCCGACGTCGAGGTGATCGAACGCTCGGCCTGCCCGACCTGCGGCTCCTGCTCGGGCATGTTCACCGCCAACTCGATGAACTGCCTGACCGAGGCACTGGGCCTCGCGCTACCGGGCAACGGCTCGGTGCTGGCGACCCATGCCGACCGCAAGCGTCTTTTCGTCGAGGCAGGCCACCTCATCGTCGATCTGGCCCGCCGCTACTACGAGCAGGACGATGCGCATGTGCTGCCGCGCGGGATCGCCGACTTCAAAGCGTTCGAGAACGCGATGACGCTCGACATCGCCATGGGCGGCTCCACCAACACCGTGCTGCATCTTCTGGCCGCCGCGCATGAAGGCCAGGTGCCGTTCTCGATGAGCGACATCGACCGCCTCTCGCGCAAGGTTCCGGTGCTGTGCAAGGTCGCGCCATCCGTGCAGGACGTGCATATGGAAGACGTCCATCACGCCGGCGGGATCATGGGCATCCTCGGCGAACTGGATCGCGGCGGGTTGATCACCACTGCCCTCCCGACGGTGCATTCGAGAACGCTCGCCGAGGCGCTGGACCGCTGGGATATCGCACGCACCAACAGCCAGAAGGTACGCGAATTCTATCGTGCGGCCCCCGGCAATGTGCCGACGCAGGTCGCCTTCAGCCAGGAACGCCGCTTCGATGAGGTCGATCTCGACCGGCAGAAGGGCGTCATCCGCAACGTGGCGCACGCCTATTCCAAGGACGGCGGCCTCGCCGTGCTGTTCGGCAACCTCGCCAAGGACGGCTGCATCGTGAAGACGGCCGGCGTCGACGAGAGCATTCTGAAATTCTCCGGCCCTGCCCGCATCTTCGAAAGCCAGGATGCGGCAGTCGAAGGCATCCTTGGCAACAAGGTGAAGGCCGGCGACGTCGTGGTAGTGCGCTATGAAGGCCCGCGCGGCGGTCCTGGCATGCAGGAAATGCTGTATCCGACGAGCTATCTGAAATCGAAAGGTCTCGGCAAGGCCTGCGCGCTGATCACCGACGGCCGTTTCTCCGGCGGATCGTCGGGCCTGTCGATCGGCCACATCTCGCCGGAAGCGGCCGAAGGCGGCTTGATCGGCCTCGTCGAGGAAGGCGACACTATCGAACTCGACATACCCAACCGCACGATCAATCTTGCGGTGTCCGAGGCGGAACTCGAGCGTCGCCGCGCCGCCATGGTGGCGAAGGGCAAGGCCGCCTGGAAGCCGGCGCCCCGCAAGCGCGCAGTCTCGACCGCGCTGAAGTCCTACGCGGCATTCGCCAGCAGCGCGGCACGCGGCGCGGTCCGTATCCTTCCGGAGTAATTTGGGAGATCAGGCGCCGGCCGACGGCAGGCTGGCGGCAGCGATGGCGACGAACTGCGCGAACCGGCGGCCGATCCGGCCGGGGGCGCTTGCCAGCAATTTGCGTACCTTTGCCATTGCTCGTGTTCCTCGTGGGGCCGGACTACCCGGCCGCACG
>JAHCKB010000512.1 GCA_026125985.1 Bradyrhizobium sp. | reverse complement strand
CGCGGAAGCTGCGGCAGACCGGTCGCGCGCTCGCTGGGATCGGGCTGATCTTCGTTGCCCTTTCCCTGCTCGGACAGGCGACCGAGCCGCTGCGCGAGAGCCCGCTCCTGCCAGCTGTCGTGACCTACCTCGGCAACGATGCCTTCACGGCGCTCGTTGCCGGCGCGGTGATCGCCTGGCTGATGCACTCATCCGTGACGGCCATCATCTTGCTGCTGACGCTCGCGACGCACGGGCTCGTGCCGATCGAGGCGGCCGCATCACTGCTGATCGGCGCCAATATCGGAGGCGCGCTGATTCCGTTCGTGCTGACCCGGGGCGGCGCACTAATCAGCCGGCAGATCATGGCCGGCAATCTGATCCTCCGCGGCGGCGGTGCGCTGATCGCGCTCCTTGTCCTCGGCGCCGGCGCGCGCGGCCATCTCCCCGGCGCCAGCGACGCCAGCGAGCTAGTCAACCTGCACCTCATCTTCAACGCCGTGCTGCTCGTTGTCGGCCTGCCGCTGGTCCGGCCCGTCAGTGTGCTGACGGCATGGCTGGTACGAAAGCCCTCCGCCGCCGAAGCGGGCGAACTCGCGCTCGGGCTGCCGCCGAGCTGTCTGGATCCGGGCTCGATCAGCGAACCCGCAATGGCACTGGGCAACACGCAGCGTGAGCTGATCCGAATGGCGGAGATCGTCGCGCGGATGCTCGAGCCGATCATGGAGATCTACCGCACTGGCGATGCCGAGAAGATACGCCAGGCCAAGGCCATGGAAGCCGCAGTGAACCGGGCGCAGAGCGAGATCAAGCTTTACCTCGCCAAGGTGTCCTTCACAGTCGAGACGCAGGAAAAGCAGAGCCATGACCTCGCGGCGATCGCGGTCAACCTCGAATATGTCGGTGACGCCATCACCAAGACACTGCTGCGGCTCGCCGAAGTGCGCAGCGAGCAGCGTCTGGCGTTTTCGCCGAGCGGCTGGCGCGAACTCTCGGACCTCCATGGCAGCGTCATCGCCAGCATGCGGCTGGCGCAGAACGTTCTCGTAACCCGCGACGTGGCGCAGGCGCGCGAACTTGTGCGGCGGAAGAGCGAGATACGTGCGCTCGTCGACGACAGCATGCGCCGCCACATGCAGCGCCTCAAGCAGGGTACCGAGGCAAGCGTCGCCACTAGCAACATCCACCTCGAAACCATCCGTGCCCTGAAGACGATCAATTCACTACTCGCGACGATCGGCTATCATGTGCTGGCCGAGACCGGGGACGTTCTCGACAGCCGCCTAAAGCCGGCAGGCTAGGCGATATCGATCGTCCGGCGCTCGATACCCGAGCGATAGATCGCGTTGACCGTTCCTATCGCCGCCGCCGCATCCCCGGCGCTCGCGGGAACAGGCCCACCGGTGACAATGGCCGCGACAAAACTCTCCAGCATCAGCAAGTGGCTGTCCGGCCGTTCGACTGAGATGTCGTTCCACACCTTGGTCTCGGTGCGGTAAAGTCGCAGCGGCGCGATGCCAAAGGGATCGGGGAGGTCGAGGCGGCCCAGCGTCCCATCGATCTCAATGGTCTCGTCATTGTTCGCCCCCGGACTGTGCGCACTGGCGACGATGCTGACGATCCCGCCATTCGAGAGACGTAGCAAGGCGGCGCCCG
>JAHCKB010000511.1 GCA_026125985.1 Bradyrhizobium sp. | reverse complement strand
GCAAAATGCGATTTCATGGCTACCATCGCAAGGAGCTGTTCGGCGTACTGCCGAGCGGTCGCCATGTCTGGTGGACAGGCATGCCGATCTTTACATTCGATGGTGGAAAGATCCGCGATCTCTACGTACTCGGGGATATTCACGGGCTTATCGAGCGAATGCGTTCTGCGTGAGTCCAGGCGCAGACGTCTCAATCCGGCATCGCCTGGCACATCTCGATGTCTTGCGCAATTGCAAGCCAATCCGGCTTGGAGCGTGCGAAGACAAATCGTTCGGGACGGAACCAGAATGTCGGAGGGTCGAAGGTACCCCCGGCAATTCCCTGATAGTCCGGCAGGAATTCTAGCGTCCAGCCGACCGTCGTCCCGCAATCGCTGCAGAATTGAGTCTGAATCGAGCGGCCGGCATCCGACCTGATGCGATAAAGTCGAGGATTACCACGTGTGAACACGACGTCGTGTTTCTCGAAATAGACCGATACTCCCAACGCGCTGCCGGTTCGTTTCTGGCACCAGCGACAGGAACAAGCACTCACCCTTTTGGGATCGCCAACGGTCCGGTATCGCGTGGCGCCGCAGACGCATCCGCCTTCGTGGATTCCGGTTAGAGGGGTCGCCTTGGACGGGCTGCTCCTCTCATCGGACGCTCTGAGCCGGTGATCGGCAACGGAAGAGGGCATGCAACACCTCACGCTGATAATCAGTCACCCCGATCATCGTGCATCGCCGGTCGATAGCGGCGCAACCGTCGCGTCGTGCGTTACGTTGCCGCCACAGACAAGTGCTGGAACTCCTTCTGTCTCGGGTTCGAGTTGGCCTCGTGGTTCCAGAGGGCGCTCGCACCGCCGCGCCGTGAGGCCGCTTGTCTTACCCCGAAACGGCAGTGCAGATCTGCTGACAACTGCCGCCAAGCGAATCGATGCATGTGCAGAAGGCGATCTCCTTTGTTGGTCGTCTACGGCTCCGCGCCTACGATGACGGGCAACGACGGCAGGAGCATCACTGTGATCGAATGGGTCGGCGTTGCCATCGCGCTGCTCTCGAGCTTCATCGGCGGCACGGCGGCGGCGATCACGCGCTATCTCGCCGGCAATACCGATCCGGTCACGCTCGCAATCCTGCGCTGGGGCATCGGATTCCTCTGCGTGCTGCCGGCTGCAATCCTGCTCCGCGCAAAATGGCCGGGTCGGCGCGACTGGCCCGCGGTGGCGGCGCTGGGGTTTGCCTTCTTCGGCGTGTTCTTCGTGCTCTACAACATTGCGCTTTCCTACACGACCGCGGCGCGCGCCTCGCTGGCGCTGGCCACGCTGCCGCTCTCGACCATGGTGGTCGGCGCGCTGCTGCGCGTGGAGGCGCTGACCTTCCGCAAGACCGTCGGGGTCTGCATCGCCGTGCTCGGCGTCGCGGTGGCGCTGGCGTCCGGACTTGCTTCGGCGCCGCCGGGCGCCTGGCGCGGCGAACTGATCATGCTGGCCGCCGTGCTGTGCATGGCGTTCTACAACGTGCTGTCACGGCCCTTCATCCGCCGTTCCAGCGCACTCGGCTTTCTGGCGGTCGGCATGGGGGCCGGTGCGGCGGGGCTGATTGCTTTCGGCGTGGCGTCCGGCAGTGTCGCGGTGCTCGCGCAGTTCAGCCAGCCGCAATGGATCGCAGGCGTCTATCTC
>JAHCKB010000510.1 GCA_026125985.1 Bradyrhizobium sp. | reverse complement strand
GGACCTCGGCAGCGGCGGCGGCATCGACGTGCTGCTCTCGGCGCGGCGCGTGGGGCCGACGGGCAAGGCCTACGGCCTCGACATGACCGACGAGATGCTGGCGCTGGCGCGCGAGAACCAGAAGAAGGCCGGCGCAACGAATGTCGAGTTTCTCAAGGGCGAGATCGAGCACATCCCCCTGCCCGAAAACTCCGTCGACGTCATCATCTCCAACTGCGTGATCAACCTTTCCGCCGACAAGGACCAGGTGATCCGCGAGGCGTTCCGCGTGCTGAAGCCAGGCGGCCGCTTCGCCGTGTCCGACGTCGTCACCCGCGGGCAGATACCGGAAGGGTTGCGGCGGGACATGCTGCTCTGGGTCGGCTGCATTGCGGGCGCCCTCGATGAGCGCGACTATGGCGAGAAACTCCGATCCGCGGGCTTCGAACAGGTCGGCGTCGAACCGACCCGCGTCTACCGGATTGCGGATGCCCGCGAATTCCTTGCGGGCAAGGGCATCGACGTCGACGCCATGGCGAAGGACGTCGACGGCAAATTCATGAGTGCCTTTGTCCGGGCCACCAAGCCGGCGTCGCGCAGCGGCTGCTGCGGCTAGATCGAACGAAGCGTGAGACTGACAGGAGAACCCGACATGGTTACCCAAAGAACCGTCGCAATCGTCGGCGCCGGCCCGGTCGGGCTTGCCGCCGCGGCCCATGTTCTCGAGCGCGGCATGAAGCCGATCGTACTGGAAGCCGGCGAAAACGTCGCGCATGCGATGAGGCAATGGGGCCATGTGCAGATGTTTTCGCCCTGGGAATACAATATCGACCGCGCGGCGGAGCGGCTGCTCCGCCCCACGGGATGGAATTCGCCGGCCCCGCAGCAATATCCGACCGGCGCCGAGCTTGTGGAACGCTATCTCGAGCCGCTGGCAACGAAGACCACGCTCGCCGGCCACATCAAGACGTCGAGCCGCGTAACCGACATCAGCCGTGTCGGCTTCGACAAGCTCAAGAGCCAGGGACGCGAGAACGCGCCGTTCGAAATCCGCTATCGCAACGGAAAAGGCCCGGAGGTGCTGCGCGCCGATGCCGTGATCGACGTGTCCGGCACCTGCCATTCGCCCAATCCCGCGGGCGCCAACGGCCTGCCGGCGATCGGCGAACGCGCAGCCGCCGGCCGGATCGCCTACGGCATGCCCGACGTGCTCGGCAAGGAACGCGCGCGCTATGCCGGCAAGACGGTTGCCGTGCTCGGCGCGGGACATTCGGCCATCGGCACCCTGATCGATCTGGCGCGGCTCGCCGAGCGAGAGCCCGCGACGCGGCCGTTCTGGCTGCTGCGCGGCAGCGATCCCGCCAAGGCGTTCGGCGGCGGCGCCAACGACAAGCTCGCAGCGCGCGGCGAACTGGGCAGCGCCTTCGCCCGCCTCGTCGCCGACGGCAGGATCAGGCTCGAACGGGAGTTTCGTGTCTCCCATATCGCGCTCGATGGCAGCCGACTCATCGTCGGGGCTGACGCGGGCGAACGGCAGCTCACCATCGACGAACTGATCGTGGCGACCGGCTTCCGCCCCGACTTCGATTTCCTGCGCGAGCTGCGCATCGAGCTCGATCCCGTCGTCGAGAGTCCAGTGCCGCTGGCGCCGCTGATCGATCCCAATCTGCATAGCTGCGGCACGGTACGGCCGCACGGGGCGCGCGAGCTGGCCCAGCCGGAGC
>JAHCKB010000051.1 GCA_026125985.1 Bradyrhizobium sp. | reverse complement strand
GGGCCGCTGCAACGCGTTGGCGTCGACACCGCCGGTGAGCACCTTGCCGGAGGAAGGCACCACCGTGTTGTAGGCGCGGCCCAGGCGCGTGATCGAGTCGAGCAGGATCACCACGTCGCGGCCGTGTTCGACCAGGCGCTTGGCCTTCTCGATCACCATTTCGGCGACCTGGACGTGACGCACCGCCGGTTCGTCGAAGGTCGACGAAACGACTTCGCCCTTCACCGAGCGCTGCATGTCGGTCACTTCTTCAGGACGCTCGTCGATCAGAAGCACGATCAGATAGCATTCGGGATGATTGGCGGTGATGGAGTGTGCGATGTTCTGCATCAGCACGGTCTTGCCGGTGCGGGGAGGGGCCACGATCAGCGCGCGCTGGCCCTTGCCGATGGGCGCCACGATATCGATCACCCGCGCTGAAAGGTCTTTCCGGGTGGGATCGTCGATTTCCATGCGGAATCGCTGATTGGGAAATAGCGGCGTGAGGTTGTCGAAATTGACCTTGTGCTTGGCCTTTTCCGGGTCCTCGAAATTGAGCGTGTTGACCTTCAGCAGCGCGAAGTAGCGTTCGCCTTCCTTGGGGCTGCGGATGTGGCCCTCGATGGTATCGCCGGTCCGCAGTCCAAAGCGCCGGATCTGCGACGGCGAGACGTAGATGTCATCGGGACCGGGCAGGTAGTTGGCATCAGGGGAACGAAGGAATCCGAAGCCGTCGGACAAAACCTCGACGACGCCTTCGCCGACGATGTCGGTTTCCTGGATCGAGAGCTGCTTGAGAATGGCAAACAGCAGCTCCTGTTTGCGCATGGTGCTGGCGTTTTCGACGCCGTTCTCTTCCGCAAACGAGACAAGCTCGGCCGGCGTTTTCGATTTGAGGTCTTGAAGTTTGATTTCCCGCATGGGGGTGGTCCTGTGGAGCATTCTTGGAGAGAGGAGGGAGCTTTGCGAAAAAGCAGGCGCGAAAGGGAAAGTCGCAGGTCTAGCTAAGGAAAGCGCCGGGTGAGGGCTTCAAACCTGATGCGGCGGCCGGTCCAACAATGAGACCGGGACGCAACCACATCCGCCTGCGTAGGGTGGGATGACCTCAATATAGAAAAACGATCGGTGCTTCGCAAGCAGGCGAGGGCAGACAGTTGATCATTAAAACGGTTTGACGATCACCAGAACGACGATAAGGATCATCAAAACCGTAGGTACCTCATTGATAATACGATAGAATTTCTGGCTTCTGGTGTTCCGGTCGGCACGGAAATCCTTCACCCAGCGCGAAAAGGCGCCATGTACGCCCGACAATATCAGCACCAGCACGAATTTCGCGTGAAACCAGGGCGAGCTGTACCAGGGCGCTGCCCAGGCCATGTACAGCCCGGCCAGCCAGGTAACGATCATTGCGGGATTGATGATCACCCGCAGGAGCCGCCACTCCATGATCTTGAAGGTTTCCGACTGTTTCGAACCGGGCTCGGCTTCACAGTGGTAGACGAACAGCCGCGGCAGATAGAGCATGCCAGCCATCCAGGAGATGACCGCAATAACGTGCAGTGCCTTGATCCACTCATACATCGTCGTCACTCAGCAAGAAACCGTGCGGTCATACAGCGCGCATGCCCGTCTATCGATTGATGGACGTTCAGCCAGCGAGCGTCCGATACATATCCGCAAAGCCGGTCTCATCTAAACTAATAAATTTAGGATTCTTAAGGTTTGAAGAGTCTTGGCCGTTGATTGGACTCACGCATTTTCATCCGGTCATCGCCAAGCGATTATGCACATCCTTCAACATTTTTGGTCGCCCTGCCGTTGGCTCCGAGAAGATCCCGCAAGTCAGTAGCTTGGCTCGTTTCATCGGCAGCATATGCAGAGACAAATCCACATATTCTCACTATCATCGCCATCAGGCTTTGGACTTGTCCTTTGCCAAGGCCCTGTGAAGAAACGGACGAGATATCCCGGGCTCCGGGAGCAACGTTCCATTTTCGCGGGCAAGCTCCACAGGGACTCACAGCTTACGCAGAGGTTTTGGTGCCTACCTCAGGCAATTACTTTCACCTTCATCTGGTTTCGGACTCGACCGGTGAAACCCTGATTACGGTTGCGCGTGCGGTCGCCGCGCAATACGCCAATGTCAGCGCCGTGGAGCACGTCTATCCGCTGGTTCGGAGCCAGAAGCAGCTCGATCGCGTGCTCAACGAGATCGAGGAAGCACCCGGGATCGTGCTGTTCACGCTTCTGGAAAAGGATCTGGTCCACCGCCTCGAGGCCAAGTGCAAGGAAATGAATATTCCGAGCCTGTCGATCATCGGTCCGGTCATGCAACTATTCGAGGCCTATCTCGGCGCTGCCACCGCAGGGCGGGTCGGCGCACAGCACGTGCTCAATGCGGAATATTTCAAGCGCATCGATGCGTTGAACTACACGATGATGCATGATGATGGACAGCAGGTCGACGGCCTCGAAGACGCCGACGTCGTGCTGGTGGGAGTATCCCGCACCTCGAAGACCCCGACGTCCATCTATCTCGCCAACCGCGGCATTCGTACCGCCAATGTGCCGCTGGTTCCCGGCATTCCTCTTCCGCATCAGCTCGAGACGCTGAAAAAGCCGCTGGTGGTCAGCCTGCATGCAACGCCGGAACGGCTGATCCAGGTACGGCAGAACCGCCTGCTTGCGATGGGCGCGGCACCTTCGAACGAGGACTACATCGATCGTCAGTCGGTTACCGATGAAGTCGCGTATGCCCGGCGGCTGAGCGCGAAGTTCGACTGGGTGCAACTCGATGTCACACGCCGCTCGATCGAAGAAACGGCGGCCGCCGTCATGAAGCTCTATGCCGACCGGCAGAAGACCCGGCCCGCATGACGATCTGGCGCGGCAGCCATCCTCCGGTCCTGGCATCGCAAAGCCGTGCGCGGCAGGTGCTGCTGGGCAGTGCAGGCCTCGCCTTTGAAGCCATGCCCGCCAACATCGATGAACGTGCCATCCAGCAGAAATCCGGTCTGTTGAAGCCGGGCGAAATTGCCGGCCTGTTGGCGCAGGAGAAGGCCCGGTTTGTTTCGGCAAAGATGCCTGATCGTATTGTCATCGGCGCCGATCAGACCCTGTCGCTGGGAGAGCGGCTGTTCTCCAAGCCTGCCGGCCGAACCCAGGCAATGGAGCAGTTGCAAGCCCTGGCGGGGAAAACACACGAGCTGCATTCGGCGGTGGCGGTGGTTCGCGGCAGCAAGACATTGTTTTCGGAGATCTCGATTGCGCGCATGACCATGCGTCGATTGAGCAGTGACGACATTCGGGCCTATCTGGATGTGGCTGGAGAGGCTGTCACGACCAGCGTCGGCGCCTATCAACTCGAAGGCCTCGGCGTGCATCTGTTCGAGCGCGTCGAGGGCGACCATTTCACCATCCTGGGTCTGCCGCTGATGCCCTTGCTTGCATTCCTGCGCGGGCAGGGCTTACTCGGGTTTTGAGGCAACAGGGCGGAACGGACTCAACCATGCTGGTGCTCGGACTGACCGGCTCGATCGGGATGGGAAAATCCACGACGGGAAAATTGTTCATGGAAGCGGGCGTGCCCGTCTACGATGCCGACGCCGAAGTTCACAAGCTGTACGAGGGAGCTGCTGTTCCGGCGATCGAAGCGGCTTTTCCCGGTACGACGGCAAACGGCAGGGTTGACCGGCAAAAACTCGGCGAACGCGTGGTTCACGATCCCGAGGCCATGAAACGACTCGAGCAGATCGTTCATCCCATGCTCGGCGCCGGCCGGCAGAAATTCTTCGATGATGCCGAGCGTGCCGGGGTTCCGGTCGTGGTGGTGGACGTGCCGCTGCTATTTGAAACCGGCGGCGAGAAGCGTGTCGACGCCGTCGTGGTGGTGACAACATCTCCCGAGCTGCAACGCGAACGCGTGCTGGCGCGTGGCACGATGGATGCCGCGAAACTTGATTCCATCATCGCACGCCAGGTACCTGACGCGGAAAAACGCAAGCGCGCTGATTTCATCGTGGATACATCGCACGGCCTCGATCCGGTACGAGCGCAAATCAAGGACATTCTGGCGGCCGTTGCTAAGATGCCGAAGCGGCGGAACTGATTCGCCGTCCTTGAGGCAAACCGGACCATGCGCGAAATCGTTCTCGACACCGAGACCACGGGCCTTGATCCGCTGCGCGGCGACCGTCTGGTCGAGGTCGGTTGCGTCGAACTGTTCAATCGCATGCCGACAGGGCAGACCTTTCACCGCTACATGAATCCCGAACGGGACATGCCGGCGGAGGCCTTTGCGGTGCACGGGCTTTCGACCGAATTTTTGGCGAGCAAGCCGCTATTCTCGGAAGTGGTCGAGGAATTTCTGGCTTTCATCGGCGATGCGCCGCTGGTGATTCACAACGCGTCCTTCGACATCAGCTTTATCAATGCCGAGCTCGACCGCATCAAGCGTACGTCGATCCCCAGGGATCGGCTGGTCGACACGTTGCTGCTCGCACGCCGAAAGCATCCGGGCGTTTCCAACCGGTTGGACGACCTCTGCTCCCGCTATGCGATCGACAATTCCCGCCGCACCAAGCACGGCGCGCTGCTCGACGCCGAGCTGCTCGCCGAGGTCTATATCGACCTGATCGGTGCTCGGCAGTCGCAGCTTGTGCTGGCTGCAGAAACGGTCGACATACGAACCGGAGCCGGCGGAGAGACATCGCGGCGACAGCGTGAAGTTCCGCTCGCCGCCCGCGTGACCGACGAGGATCGCCTTGCGCACCGGGCCTTTGTCGCCACCCTCGGCGACAAGCCGATCTGGAAAGATTTTCTGCCGGGATCTGCCGGCTAGTTCAGCTCGGCTTGGCCTGAGCCGCCGCCTGACGGTCGATGTTCTGGCGGTAGAGGCCGACAAAATCCACAGGATCCAGCATCAGGGGCGGGAACCCGCCGTCGCGCACGGAAGTCGCGATGATCTCGCGTGCAAACGGGAACAGCAGCCGCGGGCACTCGATCATGACCAGCGGATGCAGGTTTTCCTGCGGCACGTTGACGATGCGGAACACGCCGGCATAGGCGAGGTCGAAGGAGAACAGCACCTTGCCCGCGCTCTCCGCCTTGCCGTCGATATGCAGCGTCACCTCAAACTCGTTCTCGGCGACATTGTTGGCCTGCACATTGATCTGGATATTGATCGCCGGCTGCTGTTGCTGCTGCTGCAGCGAAGAGGGAGCGTTCGGATTCTCGAATGAAAGGTCCTTGGTGTACTGCGCCAGCACGTTGAGCTGGGGAGGGGCTCCCTCCTGCGGGGCACCGTTGCCGTTGGTCATGGAAAGTTTCTCCTGGAGCGGGCAGGGGCCCTGGGACGGGTATCAGGCCTGAATTCGCCGGCGAGGTGCGAAAATGCCCGGATCGGCGCGAGTGGCTATCATAGGCCCGAGCCCCTCCACAAGGAGGAGGATAGTCGGGATACGGAGAAAGCGGCGGGGAGGTTGTCCGTGATGGCCCAAAGGTAGCTTAAAGAACCCTAAATTATTGAATATGCGTCATTTCCTGGCCGATCGGGTTCCCACCAGTGCGTAAACACGCTACAATGGCCGCGCCAAAACGCGCCATTGGCCGGGCATAGTTTCGTGCCTACATGCTCCAGACTTACTCGGTGATGTAATCTCGGCCGTTCCCGTTCCCCGGGAACGCTCCGCTGCCGGGGCCCGTTACCGGTGTGAGAAGCAAGAAAGCGAATTGCGACGTGGATATCTATACCATCATCTTCCTGGCGCTGGCCGTCTTCATCTTCCTGCGCCTGCGTAGCGTTCTCGGGCAACGGACGGGACACGAGCGGCCGCCGTTCGAGCGTTCCCCGCGCAACGTTGCGCAGGGTGCATCGGACAACGTCGTGCCAATACCTGGCAGCGTGATCGACCAGGCGCCGCTTGCACCGACCGCCGATGCGACGCCGGCTGACCGCTGGAAAGGAATCGCCGAGCCCGGCTCGCCGCTGGCGCAGGGGCTCGATGCCATCGTCGCCCAGGATTCCTCCTTCGATCCCCGGCATTTCCTCTCCGGCGCCCGCAGTGCCTATGAAATGATCGTGCTGGCCTTTGCCAATGGCGACCGCCGCTCGTTGCGCGACCTGTTGTCGGCCGAAGTCTACGAGAGCTTCGAATCGGTTATCCGCGACCGCGAGAAACATGACCAGAAGACCGAAACGCGCTTCGTCTCGATCGACAAGGCCGAACTCGTTGCCGCTGAGGCGCGCGACCGCGCCGCGCAACTCACCGTTCGCTTCGTGTCGCAGATGATCTCCGTGACCCGCGACAAGAACGGCACCGTCGTCGATGGCAATCCCGACAAGGTCGCCGATATCACCGATGTCTGGACCTTCGCCCGCGACACCAGCTCGCGCGACCCCAACTGGAAGCTGGTTGGCACCGGAAGCGCCGGCTGAGCCGCGAGGCTTTCGCTATCGCGCTGCTGCCGGCTGGCTGATCGCGCTCGTCCTGGCGCTGCTGCCGGCGAGCGCGGATTCGCGTGTCATCCATGCTCGCCATCACCGAGCCGAAGCGGCGGCGAAACCGCGTAAATTGCCTTATCCGGCGCTGCCGCTGCCGCTGGAAATCCCGAATAGCCAATATGTGCCGTTGTCCTGGAGCGAGGTCGTCGGCTGGCGCGATGACGACCACCTCGCCGCATACGGGGCTTTCCGCATCAGTTGCCAGCCGATTGCGGCCCAGAATGGACCCTCTTCGGACTCCAGGGCGCTGGGTACTTCCCTGCGTGATCCCTGCCGTATCGCCAGAACGCTCGAATTGTCCGACGGCGCGAAAGCCAGGGCATTCTTCGAGGAGAATTTCCTGCCGCTGCGCATCTCGCGCCTCGGCGAAGGCGAGGGCTTTGTAACCGGCTATTACGAACCCGTTTTCGATGGATCGCGAGCGGACAACGAAGTCTACAACGTCCCGATCTATCGCCGCCCTTCCAACCTGTTCGTCAAGGGACAAACCCAGGCTTCGGTCGGACTTCCGAACAAGGGCGCGGTCTACCGCAAGATCGGCCGCCGCAAGCTTGTGCCCTATTACGATCGCGCCGAGATCGAGGACGGCAAGATCGAAGGCCGCGGACTGGAGATCGCCTATCTGAAGAACCAGACCGATCTGCTGTTTGCGCAGATCCAGGGTTCGGCCCGCATCGAGCTGCCGGACGGGTCGATGGTGCGGATCAACTACGACGCTCACAACGGCCATCCCTACACGCCGGTTGGTCGCATCCTGATCGAACGTGGCATCATTCCGCGAGAGCAGATGTCGATGCAGAAGATCAGGGAGTGGATGCGGCAGAATCCCGACGGGGCCAACGAGCTGCGGCGGCAGAACCGTTCCTACGTCTTCTTTCGCGAGGTGAATCTTTCTGACAAGGACGAGGCGGTCGGCGCGCAGGGCGTGCCGTTGACGGCTGGGCGCTCCATCGCGGTCGACAAGTCATTGCATGTCTACGGCACGCCGTTCTTCATCGAGGGCGAGCTGCCGATTGAATCGGCGCAGTCGAAGACACCGTTTCGCCGGCTGATGATCGCACAGGACACCGGCTCGGCGATCGTGGGTCCTGCGCGCGCCGATCTCTATTTTGGCGCCGGTGCGGAAGCGGGCAAGGTCGCCGGTCGCCTGAAGGATAATGCGCGCTTCGTGATGCTGGTGCCGAAAGCGCTCGATCCGGTCGCGCGCGGACGCAAGCTGCCGGTGCCGGACGAACGGCCGTCCGCCAGAATTGCCAAGCTGTTTCCGCAAACTGCCCCGAAGGATTCGCCGAAGTCTGCTTCGCCCGGAGCAGCGGGGTCTACGTCAAAAGCGACGTCAACGCAGGAATCCGTCCCGCTGCCGGCGGCGCGGCCAAAGGAGGCTCCCGTGCGCGACGCCAAGCGCCACCGGCCGTCGCGTGACCGATGAAGCGCAGGTTGCCCGAAACGCCGGATCTGCCGCCCGCAATGCGGCGCCGCCGTAACCTCAGCGAGGAAGAGCGCAAGCTTTGGGAAAGTGTGGCCCGTCAGGTCAAGCCGCTGCGCGCAAGCCCGCGCCTGCCACAGACGCATGCCCCTGTGGAGGGAACGGCGGCCGGTGCGCCGCTGGTCTCGATGCGCCCACTGTCGCCGGTGAAGATTTCTCCGCCGCCAAAACCGCAAGTGCCAACATTGCCGCCGCTGGCGCCGATCGGACGCCGCGAACGCGCACAGCTTTCGCGCGGCAAGAAGGAGATCGATGCCCGCATCGACCTGCATGGCATGACGCAGACCCGGGCGCATCGCGCGCTGCTCGGTTTCCTGCAACATGCCCATCGCGTGGGTTTTGCCTTCGTGCTCGTCATCACCGGCAAGGGCAAGGTCGGTGGCGCCGATTCCGAACGTGGCGTACTGCGTCGGCAGGTGCCGCAATGGCTGGCGCTGCCGGAGTTTCGTGCGCTGGTGGTCGGATTCGAGGAGGCCCATATCGGTCACGGCGGCGAGGGCGCGCTTTATGTTCGCGTGCGCCGGGTTCGATATTGAGGCAAGCAACGGCCGCGCATGACGCGGCCCGCGTCAGAGGATGAACCGGCTCAGATCCGCGTTCCTGGCGAGGTCGCCAACGTGCTTCTGCACATAGTCGGCATCGACCGTGATGGTCTCGCCCTGACGGTCGGGCGCCGCGAAGGAAATCTCGTCGAGCACGCGCTCCATCACCGTCTGCAGCCGCCGCGCGCCGATGTTCTCCACCGTCGAGTTCACGGCGACGGCGACGTCGGCCAGCGCGTCGATGGCGCTGTCGGTGATGTCGAGCGTCACGCCTTCGGTCTTCATCAGCGCGACATACTGTTTGATGAGCGAGGCCTCCGGCTCGGTGAGGATCCGGCGCATGTCGTCGCGGGTCAGCGCCTGCAGCTCGACGCGGATCGGCAGCCGCCCCTGCAACTCGGGCAGCAGGTCCGAAGGCTTTGCAATATGGAAGGCGCCCGAGGCGATGAACAGGATATGGTCGGTCTTGACCGCTCCGTGCTTGGTCGAGACCGTGGTGCCCTCGATCAGCGGAAGCAGGTCGCGCTGTACGCCCTCGCGCGAGACGTCTCCGCCGAGGCGGTTCTCCCGCACGCAGATCTTGTCGATCTCGTCGAGAAACACGATGCCGTTGTTCTCGACCACCTCGATCGCCTCCTGCACGAGCTGATCGGTGTCCAGCAGCTTGTCGGATTCCTCGTTGACCAGGAGTTCATGGGAATCGGCCACTGTCAGCCGACGCGTCTTGGTGCGGCCACCGAGCTTGCCGAAGATGTCGCCGATCGAGATCGCGCCCATCTGTGCGCCGGGCATGCCCGGGATTTCGAACATCGGCATGCCGCCGGAGGTCTGCGTCTCGATCTCGACTTCCTTGTCGTTGAGCTCGCCGGCGCGCAGCTTCTTTCGGAAGGATTCGCGCGTTGCCGAACTTGACCCGGCGCCGACCAGCGCATCGAGCACGCGCTCCTCGGCAGCGAGCTGCGCGCGGGCCTGCACGTCCTTTCGCTTGCGCTCGCGCACCTGGGCGATGGCGACCTCGAGGAGGTCGCGAACAATTTGCTCGACGTCGCGGCCGACATAGCCGACCTCGGTAAACTTCGTCGCCTCGACCTTGATGAACGGAGCACCGGCGAGCCTGGCCAGCCGCCGGGCGATTTCCGTCTTGCCGACACCGGTCGGGCCGATCATCAGGATGTTCTTCGGCAGCACTTCCTCGCGCAGGGAACCGGTGAGCTGCAGCCGCCGCCAGCGGTTGCGCAACGCAATCGATACCGCGCGCTTGGCGTCGGCCTGCCCGACGATGAAGCGATCAAGCTCGGAGACGATTTCACGGGGAGAAAAGTCGGTCATTGGCCCTAGCTATGTCGGAAGACCGCGGTCGGCAAGCCGCGTCAGATGATCGGTGGCCCTGCCTGCCAGTGCTTGATGGCATCGAAGGGATAAAGCAGCATCAGAATGTTCAGCGTCAGATTGTCGCGAATATGCAGCAGCATTGCGGTCTCGAAGAAGACGCCGAGCGTCACGGTCGCGGCGATCGGCAGTCGCGACGCCAACAGGAAACCGAGCACCATCGAAAGTGTGTCGGATACCGAGTTGACGATGGTATCGCCATAGTAATCCAGCGAGATCGTGGCAGCGCGATAACGGTCGATGATCACGCTGGAATTCTCGACCAACTCCCATGTCCCTTCGACGAGCATCGCAATGATCAGTCGCGCCGGCCACACCAGCCGAGGAAAGAACAGGACGGTCGCGCCGTAGAACAACAGGCCGTGGAGGATGTGCGACAGCGTGTACCAGTCGGCAACGTGTTGCGAGTTCTCTGAACTCTGCACGACGCCATGCCAGAATTTCACATAGCCGCAGGCACAGATCGGCAGGCGGCCCATGCCGTACAGCAGGGCGGCCTGCAGCGCGAGCAAGGCAATGGCAATGACGAACCATTGCCAGGCCGGGACGCCGGCTGCGATCGTCGGTTTCGGCGAGAATGTCATGCGTCGCGCACCATCAGGAGAGCCATGCCGTCTGGTGTATCGACCAGTCGGTCTCTTGCAAAGCCCGCCTTCTCGTAGGCGCGGATCGCCCGCCCGTTTTCCGGGTCGGGATCGGTCACGATGCGCGGGACACCGGAGGCCAGTCTTTCGTCGACGAATGAGCGGATAAGTGCCGATCCATGGCCGCAACCGACCATGCCGGGCTCACCAATGAACTGATCGATCCCGCGTGCTCCCTTTGGATGCGCGCCGAAGCCTGTATTCCAGGCGGTGAGTTCGTAGCACTGGATGTAGGCGAAGTCGCCATGGGCTGCCGAGACGATGAATTGGTCCATCGCGGGCTCATCGAGGTCTGCGCTGACGAGCGCATACTGCTCGGCCGGGTCGCCCCACCATTCCCGCACATGCGGCAAGGCCAGCCAGCCCCTGACCGTCGGCAGATCGGCCGCGGTCATCGCCCGGAAGACGTAGGATGACGGCGACGCCATACCCTACAGCGTTTCGATGGTGATGTTTCGGTTGGTGTAGACGCAGATGTCGGCGGCGATATCGAGCGAACGGCGCACGATGGACTCGGCGTCCTTGTCGCTGTCGATCAGGGCACGCGCGGCGGCGAGCGCATAGTTGCCGCCGGAACCGATCGCCATGACGCCGGCTTCCGGCTCCAGCACGTCGCCGGTACCCGTCAGCACCAGCGAGACGTCCTTGTCCGCCACGATCATCATGGCCTCCAGCCGGCGCAGGTAGCGGTCGGTCCGCCAGTCCTTGGCGAGCTCGACGGCCGCCCGGGTCAATTGCCCCGGATACTGCTCGAGTTTGCTTTCCAGCCGCTCGAACAGGGTGAAGGCGTCGGCGGTCGCGCCGGCGAAGCCGCCGATCACGTCGCCCTTGCCGAGCTTGCGGACTTTTTTGGCGTTGGACTTGATGACGGTCTGGCCGATCGAGACCTGGCCATCGCCGCCGATCACCACCTTGCCGCCCTTGCGGACCGTCAGAATGGTGGTGCCGTGCCAGACCGCCGGCTCATGGGGGGATGCTTGCATTGGATACCTCGCGCGCCGCGCCTGATTTAAGGCCTCGGGGCCGCTGTTACAATCGGGCCGAACGGGCCCGGATTCCAGTCACCATAGGCGAACTTCAGTCGTTTGATCGCCATCCCGCAGTAGCGAAGGCGACATCGGCCTGTTAAAAGAGCCGCGTTTTCGGAGACCAGAGAGCGATTTTCCATGCGCACGGCAACCATCAAGCGCAAGACGAAGGAGACCGACATCGAGGTGGCGGTTAACCTCGACGGCACGGGCGTGTCCATCGTTTCGACCGGCATCGGCTTCTTCGACCACATGCTCGATCTCCTGGCCCGGCATTCGCGCATCGACATTACCGTGAAGGCCGATGGCGATCTCCATGTCGATCACCACCACACCACCGAAGACGTCGGCATTGCGCTCGGCCAGGCGGTGAAGCAGGCGCTCGGCTCCATGGCCGGCATCACGCGCTATGCCTCGATTCACATGCCGATGGACGAGACGCTGTCGCGCGTCGTCATCGACATTTCCGGCCGTCCGGTGCTGGTGTTCAAGGTCGAATTCCCGCGCGACAAGGTTGGCAGCTTCGACACCGAGCTGGTGCGGGAGTGGTTCAACGCGTTCACGACGAACGCCGGCGTGACTTTGCACGTCGAGACCTTATATGGCGAGAATAGTCATCATATAGCCGAGTCCTGCTTCAAGGGTCTGGCGAGGGCCCTTCGCGCAGCCGTTGCGATCGATCCGCGGGCGGCCGGCGAAGTGCCATCCACCAAGGGCCAGCTCGGCGGCTAGGCCCATCGCGAGCTTGATCCGGAAAATCGCGTACCGGCTTTTCGACGGGATCGAGCTCAAAACAAAGAGGCTTCGGAGAGTGCGATGCCGGTTTATACGGTGCATGCCCCCGCGACCAACGGCGCCGATCTTGCGGCGACGGACAAATTTGCCTTTGTGCGCGATGGCTTCCATTTCTGGGCCGCGGTCGCGGGCGTGATATGGCTGGCCTGGCATCGGCTCTGGCTGGCATTGATCGGCTGGATCGTCCTGATGTTTGCCGTCGATTTCGGGCTTGCCTGGCTCGGCATGGGCTCAAGGACCATTCTCGTCATCGACGCCGTGCTGGCATTGCTTCTGGGATTCGAGGCCGCGAGCCTGCGGCGCTGGACCCTGTCGCGGCGCAAATGGCGTCTGCTCGACATCGTGGTTGCCGATGACGAGGAGGCAGCCGAACGGCGCTTCTTCGATCGCTGGACGGCGCGGGTTCGCGTCACCAGCGATTCCCATTCGGTCGAGCGCGGCGGTCCACCGCCGACCCGCAACGTTCCGGGCCAGCCTTTCTCGAAGCCGCCGCCGATCCCGCAGGGCGGCATCATCGGTTTGTTTCCAGAGCCGGGAGGATCGCGATGACGGTTGCCATCATCGATTACGGCTCCGGGAATCTGCATTCCGCCGCCAAGGCCTTCGAGCGCGCTGCGCGCGCGTCGGAAAATCCCGAAAAGATTACCGTGACGCACGATCCTGACGCGGTGTTCCGCGCCGATCGCATCGTGTTGCCGGGCGTCGGTGCCTTTGCCGACTGTCGCAGGGGCCTCGATGCGCTCGACGGCATGGTCGAGGCGCTGACGGAAGCGGTGCGCGACAAGGCGCGGCCGTTCTTCGGCATCTGTGTCGGGATGCAGTTGATGGCGACGCGCGGCAAGGAGCATGTCGTCACCGACGGCTTCAACTGGATCGGAGGCGACGTCGAGAAGATTCAGCCGCGCGACGAGAACCTGAAAGTTCCGCACATGGGCTGGAACACGCTCGACCTGGTGCAGGAGCATCCGGTGCTGGAGCGGCTTCCGCTGGGGCCGAAGGGCCGGCATGCCTATTTCGTGCACTCCTATCACCTCAATGCCGCCAGCGAAGCCAACGTGCTGGCGCGCGCCGACTATGGTGGGCCGGTTACCGCCATCGTCGGCCGCGACACCGCCATTGGCACCCAGTTCCACCCCGAGAAGAGCCAGCGCTTCGGCCTGGCGCTGATCGCCAATTTCCTGAAGTGGAAGCCGTGATCCTCTTTCCAGCAGTTGACCTGAAGAACGGGCAATGCGTGCGCCTCGAGCAGGGCGACATGGCGCGTGCGACCGTGTTCAATCTCGATCCGGCGGCGCAGGCACGTTCCTTTGCCGCGCAGGGATTTGAGTATCTTCACATCGTCGATCTCGACGGCGCCTTTGCCGGCAAGCCGGTCAATGCGCAGGCGGTGGAGGCGATGCTGAAGGCGATCACCATGCCGGTGCAGCTCGGCGGCGGCATCCGCGACATCCGCACCGTCGAGGGCTGGCTGGAAAAGGGCGTGGCGCGCGTCATCATCGGCACGGCGGCCGTTCGCGACCCTGATTTCGTGAAAACGGCGGCGAAGAAATTCCCCGGCCGCGTCGCCGTCGGGCTCGATGCGCGCGACGGCAAGGTAGCGGTCGAAGGCTGGGCCGAAACTTCGCAAGTGACAGCGCTGGAAATCGCGCAGCGCTTTGAGAATGCCGGCGTTGCGGCGATCATCTTCACCGACATCGCCCGCGATGGCCTTCTCAAGGGCCTCAACCTCGATGCGACGATCGCACTTGCCGACAGCATCTCCATTCCCGTGATCGCATCCGGCGGACTCGCCTCGATCGAAGACGTCAAGGCCATGCTGGCCCCGCGCGCCGGGAAGCTCGCAGGCGCCATTGCCGGCCGCGCGCTTTATGACGGCCGGCTCGATCCGGCCGCCGCGCTGGCGCTGATCAAGAGCGCCCGAGCGGCTGCCTAGAAGAGAGATATCCATGTTCAAGGTTCGCGTGATCCCCTGTCTCGACGTCAAGGACGGCCGGGTGGTCAAGGGCGTCAACTTCGTCGACCTGCGCGATGCCGGCGATCCCGTGGAGGCGGCAATCGCCTACGACGCGGCCGGCGCGGACGAACTCTGCTTTCTCGACATCACCGCCACCCATGAGAACCGCGGCATCATGCTGGACGTGGTGCGGCGCACGGCGGAAGCCTGCTTCATGCCGCTTACCGTCGGTGGCGGCGTGCGCACCATCGACGACATCCGGACGCTGCTGCGCTCCGGCGCCGACAAGGTGTCGATCAACAGCGCCGCGGTCGCGCGGCGGGAGTTCGTCAAGGAAGGGGCCGAAAAGTTCGGCGAGCAGTGCATTGTGGTGGCGATCGACGCCAAGCGAGTCAGCCGCCCCGGCGGCTCCGACCGCTGGGAGATCTTCACCCATGGCGGGCGCAAGGGCACCGGGATCGACGCCATCGAATATGCCCAGGAAGTGGTCTCGCTGGGGGCCGGCGAAATCCTGCTCACCTCGATGGACCGCGACGGCACGCGGCAGGGTTTTGACCTGCCGCTGACGCGGACCATTGCCGACAGTGTCCCCGTACCGGTGATTGCGTCCGGCGGTGTCGGCAACCTCGACCACCTCGTCGATGGCATCCGCGAGGGACACGCCACCGCCGTGCTGGCGGCATCGATCTTCCACTTCGGGGAATTTACCATCAGGCAAGCCAAGGACCACATGGTGCGGTCGGGCCTGCCGATGCGGCTCGATCCCTGACGACTCCCCGTCACAAAAGTGCTAAGTCACGTCCTGGACAGCGCCGCGGATGAGCGGCACAGGCATATCTTGAGTTCGAGTGATGTCGCGTTTCACGGTCCATGATCTGGCCGCCACCATCGATGCCCGCGCAGCGACGGGCGGGGAGGCGTCCTATACCCGCAAGCTGCTCGACAAGGGCGCGGAGCATTGCGCCAAGAAGCTCGGTGAGGAAGCGGTCGAGACCGTGATTGCCGCGATCGAGAATGACCGTGGCCACCTGATTGCCGAAAGCGCCGACCTGCTGTTTCATTTGCTGGTGCTGCTGAAATCGCGCGGCGTGAAGCTCGAGGAAGTCGAGGCGGCGCTGGCAGAGCGTACGGGCATGTCCGGACTGGAAGAGAAGGCCTCGCGCAAGCGGGAGGGGTGAGCCATGGATATCAGGGCGCCGGAACAGCAGTACAATCCATACCGCATCTTCACGCGCGACCAGTGGGCACGGCTGCGCGACGACACGCCGATGACGCTGGAGCCCGGCGAGTTCGAGCGGCTGCGCTCGCTCCATGACCGCCTCGACCTGAAGGAGGTTGAGGACATCTATCTGCCGCTGTCGCGTCTGTTGTCGATCTACGTCGATGCTACCGCCCGGCTGTTTCAGGCGCAGCGCCAGTTCCTCGGCATCCGGGACCGCAAGGTGCCCTACATCATCGGCGTCGCCGGTTCGGTCGCGGTCGGCAAGTCCACCACGGCGCGTGTGTTGCAGGCGCTGCTGGCGAGGTGGTCGCCGCGGCCCAAGGTCGAACTCGTCACGACCGACGGCTTCCTGTTTCCCAACGCCGTGCTGGAACGGCAGGGGATCATGCAGAAGAAGGGTTTTCCGGAGAGCTACGACCTGCCGACGCTGCTGCAGTTCCTCTCCGACATCAAGGCAGGCCGCAGACCGGTGCGGGCGCCGGTCTATTCGCATCTCACCTATGACATCGTGCCCAACGAGTATGTCGAGATCAATCAGCCCGACATTCTCGTGGTGGAGGGCGTCAACGTACTCCAGACCGGCCGGCTGCCGCGCGACGGCCAGGCGGTGCCCGTCGTCTCCGACTTCTTCGACTTCTCGGTCTATATCGATGCCGATGAAGCGGTGCTGCGCGAATGGTACATCAAGCGCTTCCTCGCGCTGCGGGACACCGCGTTCACCGACCCGCGTTCCTACTTTCACCGCTATGCGTTGCTGTCGGATGATGAAGCCACGGCAACCGCGATTGCGATCTGGGAACGAACCAACCTCGCCAACCTCGAAGACAATATCCTGCCGACGCGGCCGCGTGCGACGCTGATCCTCAAGAAGGGCGCGGACCACGTTGTGGAGCAGGTGGCGCTGCGGCGGCTTTAGGTGGTTGTTTGCGCATGATCTTGTCGGAAAACCGCTTCACAGTTTTCCGGATCATGCTTTAGCCGGCGGCGGCCGCGATGTGATGCGCGGCGGCGAGACCCGACAGCGCTTCTGCGAGTTTTTCCCGGTCGAGCGGCTTGATCAGGAAACCGTCCATCCCCGCTTCGAAACAGGCGTAACGATCCTCGACCAGCGTGTTCGCGGTCAGCGCCAGGATCGGCGTGCGACGGCCGGGCTCGCTGGCTTCCTGGCGGCGCAGGCGGCGGGTGGTCTCGATGCCGTCGAGGCGCGGCATCTGGATATCCATCAGCACGAGATCATAGGGCGTGCCGGCGGATTTGGCAGCCTGCCAGGATTCCAGCGCCTCCTCGCCATTGGTGGTGATGACGGCGCGATGGCCGAGCTTGCTCAGCAGCGAGCGCATCAACAGTGCGTTGATCTCGTTGTCCTCGGCGACGAGGATGGAAAGGCCGGTCGTCGCCGGCTTGGGCGGAGCATGTTCTGCCGTTTCCATCGGTGGCTCTGCGGCGATATCGGGTGCCGCGACCTCCGGCGGAGACGCAAGACGCGCGGCGAGCGAAGCGGTTCGCAGCGGCTTGACCAGATAGCCGGTGAATGCCGAGCCCATCGACAGTTGCAGTTCCTGGCGGGTAGAGGGCGTGAACATCAGGATGCGGTGGGTGGCGTGTGTGCGCGCGCGCTCGCCGAATTGCTCGATTCTCGCAGCGCCGAAGATGTGATCAATCAG
>JAHCKB010000509.1 GCA_026125985.1 Bradyrhizobium sp. | reverse complement strand
GTGCGCGTGACCGTGATTTCGACGATCGCCAGCCAGCCGCCGATGATTGCCGACGAGCTGCGCCGCCAGGCCGACGTTTTCACCGATCTCGTGGAGCTGCAGTCCAAGCTTGGCCGCGATCCGTCCGAACGTCCCGCCCCGCGCGAGCGTGGCGAGCGTCATGGCGAGCCGCGTCACCACGCGCCGCAATTCCTGCAGCGCGCGACCACCGTGGCGCCCCGTGGAGCCGGTGACGACGATTTCGACGACTAGCCCCGGCCTTTCTCCGACCGAACCCGACCGCGACTGTCCGCTCTGTCCGCGGCTGGCAGCGTTTCGTGCGGAGACGCGGGCGCGCGAACCCGGCTGGCACAACGCGCCGGTGGCCTCGTTCGGCGCCTCCGATGCGCGGGTGCTCATCGTCGGTCTTGCGCCCGGGTTGCAGGGAGCCAACCGCACCGGACGCCCCTTCACCGGCGACTATGCCGGCGACCTCCTCTACTCCACGCTGCTCGACTACGGTTTTGCCCAGGGCAAATACGAGGCGCGACCGGACGACGGCCTTGCGCTGGTCGACTGTCGCATCAGCAACGCGGTCCGCTGCGTACCACCGCAGAACAAACCGTTGCCGGCCGAAATCAACACCTGCCGTCCGTTCCTCGCCGCGACCATGGCAACCATGCCGAGGCTTGCATCCATCGTGATGCTCGGCCGCATTGCGCACGACTCCACCGTGAAGGCGCTGGGCCTGAAGGCCTCGGCGGCTCCGTTCGCGCACGGGGCCGTGCACAAGGCAGGCGATATCCGCCTCTACGACAGCTATCACTGCTCCCGCTACAACACGAATACCGGAGTGCTCACGCCAAAGATGTTCCAGGCGGTCTTCGAGCGGGTACGGGCCGACCTGGGTTAGCGCGGATTTTCCTTCAGCCACGCCAGCACATCGCCGGCGTTCCGGTCCGGCGGAAACACCGGATAGAATACGTGGCTGATGCGTCCGTCGTCGATGACGAGCGCAAGCCGCTTGATCAGCGTCAGGCCCGCCACTTCCATGGTTGGCAGTCGCAGCGCCTCGGTCAGTTTCAGTTGCTCATCCGACAACACGGGAAACGGCAGATGCAGCCGCAAAGCCATCTCGGCCTGATACGGGTTGCTCTGCGTCGACAGGCCGAAAACATGGTTTGCGCCGGCGGCCTTCAAGTCGGCGAAGAGATCGCGGAAGGAACAGGTCTGCGGGGTACAGCCCCGCGCGCCCGGAATCATGTCCCAGTCGTCGACCAGGCTCACCTTGCCGGGCTCGCCGGTGCGGGGATAGGCGAACACGACCGTGCGGCCGGCAAGCTGCGACAGATCCACCGCGGTATCGTTGGTGGCACGCAAGCTCACAGACGGGAATTTCGTCCCCCTCAAATGCGCAGCGCCGCCATCGTCGGTCGGCGCCGGGATCTTGCTCCAGTCGACTTCCAGAAGGTTCTTCTGGTTCATGCTCGCCTCACCTAGCCCCGCGCGCGCATCAGTCGGCCCTTCTCGCGGCCCCAGTCGCGCTTCTTAACGGTCTCGCGCTTGTCGTGCAGCTTCTTGCCCTTGGCGATCGCCAGCAGAAGTTTGGCCCGCCCCCGCTCATTGAAATAGAGCTTGAGCGGGATCAGCGTCATGCCCTCGCGGTCGACCGCGCCCATCAGCTTGTTGATCTGCCTGCGATGCAGCAGCAGTTTTCGCGGGCGTTTTGGCTCGTGGTT